>NZ_JBEPYQ010000078.1:0-34173 GCF_041641335.1 Cohnella sp.
GACTGCCACCCGGTATTCATCGCGGACTCCTCCTTCGGCTTCATGGGCGAAGAAGACGGGGCATCCTTGCGGATGCCCGTCTTCCTCCGGCTAACGGATCGTTTGCGTTTCCCGCTTATTTGCCCATAGCCTGACGAGATTTGGCGACCGCTTCGTCAAGCGCCTTCTGAGGGTCCTTCTTGCCGAGCAGCGCGTTGTTGATTTCGCCCCATACCGGCTCGATAATCGTTCCCCAGTTCAGCACGTTGGGCGCGAACTGGACGTACGAGAAGCTGTCGGCTACCGAGCTTTGCGGCAGCGCCTTGAATTCCGCGCTGTCCAGCATCGGTTTGGAGGCCAGCGCCTGGCCGGACTCGGCCCAGGCAAGCGAGTTGCCCGCGACGTACTTCAGGAAATCGCCGATTCCGGCAAGCACGCCCGCATCCGTCGTGTTCTTCGGAATGACGAAGCTGTGAGAGCCCGCGTATACGGCTTGCTTGGCTTTGCCGATCTGCGGCACAGGAGCGATGCCGTAATTCAGGCCGGCTTCGTCGAACTGCGACTTCATCCACGGGCCGTTGAACTGGATCGCGTTCTTGCCTTGCAGGAACAGCGTATTCTCGCCGTCCTGCTGCACGTTGGCCGGGGAGATGCCTTGATCGATCAGGCCGCGCAGCCAGGCGATCATCTCCACCGCTTCCGGGGAGTTGTACGCGACGTCCGTACCGTTCCACAGCTCGCCGCCGTTCTGCCAGACAAGCGTCGGGAAGATGAACTGCTGCGGCCACAGCGTCGGCACGACGTAGCCGTATTGGCCTTTGCCCTTGTCCGTCAGCTTGTTCACCGCGTCTTCGAATTCGGCGCGGTTCGTCGGAGAACCGGAGATGCCCGCCGCTTCGAACAGATCCTTGTTGTAGTACATGACGAGAGGATGGATGTCGAGCGGAATGCCGTACCACTTATCCTCGATCGTGGAATATTGGACAGGCGCCTCGACGTAGTCGGTCTTGACGATGCCCGACTGTCCGGCGATATCGTCCAGCGGCTGCAGTTGACCTTTGCTCGCGTAAGTCGGAATTTGATCGACGTGCATGATCGCCAGATCCGGGCTGTCCTTGCCGGCGCTCAGCGCCACGTCGAGCTGCTTGTAGTACTCGCCGTTCGGCTGGATGACGAAATTGATTTTGTAACTGTCCTGCGACGCGTTGTACTTCTCTACGATATCCTTCATGAACGCTCCGTCCGCCCCGGAGAACGGCGTCCAGAACAGCAACTCCGTCTTCTTGCCCCCGGCTGCGGCGGAGCTTCCGCCTTGGCTGTCGCTCGGAGCGGCATTTCCTCCCCCGTTGTCGTTGCCTCCGCACGCGGTCAGCACGAGAGCCGCGGTCGTCAGCGTCAGGAACGTGCGAGTCAAGCCGGACGATACTTTGAACATATTGTTTTATCCCCCTTGATCGGTAGTGTGAAGCGTTTGGCCTGGAACCATCTTAGCGCTTTCCGATCGGATAAAAATACGCACTTCGTTTAGGGGATGTGGACATATCTTTAGATCCTAGGGCGTGTACGCAAACCCGCTCAGGGGCATCTTTCACCGCCTTTTCGCCCCCTGCTTCGTCACTTTTGCTTGACGTACCCCCGGTACGCCTTCACAAAAGTTCCTTGCATGGAACGAAAATTCGACAAAATCTGCCGTCCTCGGAGTATGCATACACGCCCTAGCCGGAAGAGACAGAGCCTCTCTCTTAATATTCCGGTAGAAAACGTTAAGAAGAACTTAAGGAAATAGAGAGAAGTTGTTTATCTTTGCCAATTACACTGCGAAGGAGACGAAATCATGAAGGAATGAGGGTTTGGAGCCGATGAGCAAGAAAATGGCGATCGCGTTGGGCCTGACCGCTGCGCTGCTGTCCGGATGCAGCGCCGGTCCTCAAGCGGAACCGCAGGGGAAAACGACGTTAAAGGTCATGTATTATTCCGAAGACAGCTTTTATTTTCAATACGGCATGCTCTTCTCCGCGCTGTATCCGGACATCGAGCTTGAGGTCGTATCCACGAACAACGTCAAGCCGGAGGACGGAGAGACGATCAACGACGCGACGGCCAAGTTCATCCGGGAGCGGAAGCCGGACGTGCTGATGCTGAGCGCAAGCCAGTACAAGCAATGGGCCGGCGAAGGAAAGCTGCTCGATCTCGAGGCGAGAGCCGCGCAGGACAAATTCGATCTGGCCGGCATTGTGCCGGGCATCCTGGAATACATACGGGGATTAAGCGACGGCAAGCTGTACGGAATGGTACCTTCCTTCTACAGCAGAGCCGTGTACTACAACAAGGACTTATTCGAGAAATACGGAGTCCCCCTACCCGAAGACCGCATGAGCTGGGAGAGCCTTCTGCAGTTGGCTTCCCGGTTTCCGACCGGCGGAGAACCGGGCGAACGCGTCTACGGTTTGAAACCTGACTACATGAGCGATCTGAACAGCCTCACGAGACAAATCGGGGGATCGCTTGGACTGAGCTATTTTAACGTGTCCAACATGCACATGACGGCGAATTCGGATTCATGGATCAAAGCCGCGGAGACGGCCGACAAAGCGATCAAAGGCGGCTACTTATACTTGGGAGAGGATCAGACCAATCAGATGTACACCACGTACGAGGAGTACCTGCTGCAAGATCCTTTTATCGGCGGAAGGACGGCCATGACGATCGACAGCAGCTATCTCGTCTCCCAGATCAAGGAAGCGCAAGAAGTGCTCAAGGATAAGTCCTTGAGAAATTGGGACGTCGTCACGATGCCCGTGGATCCGAAAAACCCGAACGTCACCGATACGGTGTCGGTAGATCAGATTTTGGCGATCGACTCCCAATCCCCGAACGTCGACGCGGCGTGGAAATTTCTGCAATACGTCAACGGAGACGAGTTCGCCCGCGTCAAATCGAAGGCGAACTCGGGAGGCTTTCCGGTCAGGACGAAATACATCAACGACGACGACGGGCATAACTTGCAAGCTTTCTACGCCTTGACGCCCACGGAAGAAACGGTCTTCAAGGATTACGACAAGATGCCCAACGAGGCGTTCACGGAAATCATGAATACGATCGCGGCGGAATTGTCCGAAGCCGGGAAAGGACAGCAGACCGTCGCCGAAGCATTGAACCGCATCCAGGACAAGGGACAGCTTATACTTGACGGTAAGGGGAAAGGAGCTGAGGAGACAGCTTCCGACACTGAGAAATAGGAAGCCCTGACAGGGGGAGCCAGCAGGCTCAATGTTGTCAGCGTACTGAGCGGTCCCGGCCGCTTGACGGCGAGGCACTTTCTTGGCCTTAGCCGCGCGGCTTGGGCAGCGCCGAGGCACTTTTTTGGCCTTGGCCCCGCTGCTTGGACAGCGCCGAGGCACTTTTTTGGCCTTGGCCGCGCGGCTTGGGCAGCGCCGAGGCACTTTTTTGGCCTTGGCCGCGCGGCTTGGGCAGCGCCGAGGCACTTTTTTGGCCTTGGCCGCGCGGCTTGGACAGCGCCGAGGCACTTTTTTGGCCTTGGCCGCGCGGCTTGGACAGCGCCGAGGCACTTTTTTGGCCTTGGCCCCGCGGCCTCGTTTCCGTCGAGGCACTTTTTTGGCCTTGGCCACGCGGCTTGGGCAGCGCCGAGGCACTTTTTTGGCCTTGGCCCCGCGGCTTGAGCAGCGCCGAGGCACTTTTTTGGCCTTGGCGCACGCGGCCCCGGGACCCGGCTGGCTCCTCCGCCCTCTCGCCGGAGCCCATGCCCGGCTTCTAACGGCGGCCCAAACGGTAAGCGCCGGGAGAGACGCGCATCGCCTGCTTGAAGGCTTTGGAGAGGTGGTGCTTGTCGGCGAAGCCGCAATACGCCGCGACTTTCTCCAACGGGTAAGCCGTCGTCTCCAGCAGCTCCGCGGCATAGCGCAAACGCAGCTGCATCAGATAGCGGTGGGGCGGCATGCCATACCGCTCGCGGAACAAGCAGCGAAACCGCGAAGGGGATAGATGCGCCCGGCGCGCCAGCTCCTCCACGGACAGCGGTTCGGTCAAACGGTAGGACAAGTAAGGAGTCACCCAATCGGGAGAGAAAGGCCCCCTTCTCTCCGTTTCCTGCCGGGCCCGGTAATGATCGCGAATCAGCTGCCGCACCAGTTCCATCGCCAGATGCTGGGCCTCCAGACGGGATAGCCCGTCCGGCTCCAGCCAGCGTTCGATCGCTCCGACGAGAAGCTCCCGGAAGCGTTCGGGATGGCGCGGCGACAGCTTCACGGGAACCCGGACTCCGGGCATTCCGTCGAGCCGCGGCTGCATCAGCCTCCCGTACGGAGCGAGATCGATCTGCCCCGGCAAAGTGGCGAAGCTTTCCGTCCTTAACGGATGATAGAAAATATCGAAATGAGCGTATGGCGTCGTCGTTCTCGTAATCCCGGCCAGCGTATGCACGGTGCCGGGCTGCAGCAGACAGAAATCCCCCGCTCCCAGCAGCAGCTCTTCTCCCTCGACGGCAACCTCGAGCGTTCCCTCTTCCACATAGACGAGCAAATAATCCAGCAAATTGCGTTTCGCCGCGTACTTCCACGGCTGCCGGACGGGCAGGTCGCAATGGCGCAAGTAGGGAACAACGAGCTGGGCGGTCATCCATTCTTCGAGCGTATGCATCTCCGATCCCTCTCTCCGACCGGCGAATCCCGATCATATTGGACAACGCAATCAGACAGCCGGGATAACGACTTCCGCGCCTCCGACCGCTATTCTAGAAACAAAAGGAGGCCATGAACATGAACAACGACAACCGCGAGCTGCCGGAACTCAACTCCGACTATCCGCTCAGCGACAAGCAGACGTCCCTCTACCGACAAGACGGTCACATCCGCTTAAAGCAGGTGATGAGCCCTTCCGAGGTGAGCGCCTACGAGCCGGTAATCTCGGAAGCCGTCCGCAGGCTGAACAATCACGACAAACCTCTGAACCAACGCGACACCTACGGCAAGGCGTTCATTCAGGTAGGCAACCTGTGGACGAAAAGCGAAGCGATCCGGCGCTTCACCCTTGCCCGGCGCTTCGCCAAAATCGCCGCCGAACTCATGGGCGTCCAAGGCGTTCGCCTGTACCACGATCAAGCGTTGTTCAAGGAACCGGGAGGCGGCCATACGCCTTGGCACCAGGATCAGATCTATTGGCCCCTCGACACGGACAAGACCGTCACCATGTGGATGCCGCTCGTGCCCATCTCGGAAGAGATCGGCTCGATGACGTTCGCTTCGGGCTCCCATACGAAGGGCTACGTGAGCAAGCTGGTCATTTCCGACGAATCCCACAGCACGTTGGGTCAGTATATCGAAGCCAAGGGGATTCCGCAGGTCAATTACGGCGCGATGGCGCCGGGAGACGCGACGTTCCATGCGGGCTGGACGCTGCACTGCGCTCCCGGCAATCCGACGGAGCATATGCGCAAAGTAATGACGATCATTTACATGGCCGATGACGCCAAAGCGATCGAACCCCAGAGCAACGTCCACCGGAACGCGCTGGAGCTCAGCCTCCCGGGCTGCAAGCCGGGCGAACCGGCCGCGAGCCCGCTCAACCCGATCGTCTATCGCCAAGAAGGCTAGACGTCGGCAATACGAAGAAAGCCCGGAGCGACATCCGGGTTTTCTCCATCCAAAGGACGCCAATGGCTTTTGGGTTTGGGCCAGCGGACGAATCCATAAGGCTCAAGGCGCCCCCGAAGGCCGTTCATTGTCTATCCCATCCGGCCGATCCGTTTTGCGAAACTGCTGGGGCGTAAGTCCGGTTTCCCTCTTGAACACTTTGCTGAAATACTTCTCGTCCGCAAAGCCGATTTTCTCCGCAATCTCCCCGACCTTCAGATAAGGATTGCCGAGCAGCAGCTTGGCGTGGTTCATGCGCAGCTCCGTGACGAATTCCTTGATGCCGATCCCGAACTCCTGCTTGAACAGACGGGCCACATATTCCGAATTCATGAAAAACTGGGCCGACACGTCCTTGATCATCAACGGCTTGGCGTAATGCCGCTTCAAATAATCGCGGACCTCGTAGATCGTCTCCTTCCGTTCCCTGCCCTGCAACCGGCCGATCTCCCCGGCCAGCCGAAGCAATCGCCGCTCCAGACTCTCCGCCAGCCGCTCCAGCGAGAACGCTCCGGTATCGTCCCAATAGACAAGTCCTTGATCCCCCGCGGCCTCCTTGTCCTCTTCCGAGCGTCCCGAACCGGCGTACAGCTCCTGCAGCCACTTCAGCTCCTGCTCCCACCATACAATCTGCCTGGTCGTCAGAGAGGCGGCCTGCGAGCACCCGGAGAGCAGCTCGGACAGAAACCGCTTGATGTCGCTCCGGCTCTGTCCGGTCAAAATCATCCGTAGCTCCCGTTCCTCCTGCAGAAGCGACAGCATGCCCGCCGGCTCCGCGATCTCCGCGTATACGCCGTCCGGATCGGGGCGAAGATGGTTGACGCTCTGCCGAACCTCCTCCGCTTCCTCGAACGCCTCCGCTAACCCTTGCGGGAAAAGCCGGCGCGAGGAGAGCGCAATCTCGATGCGGATGCCGAAGGTGCGGAGCATCGTGCGCGCCAACTCTCCGCAGAGCGCCTTCTCGTCGCGCGCATCGAAGAGCAGCAGCACGACGACGCCCTCTTCCGATTGGTAGCGAAACGCCGTCCCTCTTCGCGGAAAGTCGAGCAGCTCGCCGGCGACGTTCACGATCGAGAAATACAGCAGATCCTTCCTGTCCGAGAACGCCCGCTCGATGCGGCCCGCCCTCTCCTGAATCCGGCACATGCAAAGCGAATAGAAGCGGCCCTGCCAGAGCCTCCATTCGTCGCCCAGCAGCTCCTCGGCCTCTCCGGCGGGAATGGCCGCCGAACGGTCTACGATCTGCGTCAGCAGGCTGTCCTTCAGCAGCAGCCTCCGCTCGTTCATCGCCCGAGCGTTGCCGAGCAGGGCGGCCGTCTTTTCGTTCTCCCGCTCCAGCTCTCGCAGCGCGTCTTTCAATCTCTCGTAGACTTCGGTCTCGTCGATCGGCTTGATGAAATAATCGAAGCCTCCATACTCGATCGTCTTCTTCAGAAAAGCGTAATCCTCGTAGCCGCTGATGACGATCGTCCTGTGCAGATACGGAAGCTCCCGGAGCAGTCTCAGCAAATCTACGCCGTCCTTGTTCGGCATCCGCATGTCCGTCAGAATGATCGTCGGCCTCTCCTCCGCGATAATCCGGTACGCTTCCTCTCCGTCCGCCGCCTCGAGCACCGTCGTTATGCCGAGAGAGCGCCAGTCGATGGCCATGCCGAGAAATTTCCGGGTGCGCCTTTCGTCGTCCACGATGATGGCCTTCATGTCCTCTCCTCCCCGATGCCGAACAACAGCGAGCTGTCCCGTTCTTCCATCCGTTCCGGCAGCAGCAGCGTTACCCGGAACCCGCCGCCTTCGCCGTTTTCCATCGTCGTCTGTGCGGAATCCCCGTAGTAGAGCCGAATGCGACGGAACAGATTGACCAAGCCCACTTTGCCGTACGGCTCATGCTGATCGGGCGGCCGATGCGCCGCCTGCGTCACGCTCGCCATTTCCGCTTCGTCCATGCCCGGCCCGTTGTCTTCCACGACGATGCGAAGGCGCGGACCTTCCGCGGCTTCGACCTTCTCCGCGCGGATTGCAAGCCTGCCGTTGCCGGATTGGCGGTCGAAGGCATGCTTGAAGTAGTTCTCCACCAGCGGCTGGATCGTCATCTTCGGCACGAACCAGCCGTCGTTGTGCCGGTCCGCCTCGATCTCGACGCTCAGCCGTTCCTCGAAGCGATGCTTTTGCAGCTCCAGATAAGCCTGAACATGCTCGATCTCCTTGGCGAGCGGCACCGACTCTTCCTCGAAATCCATGCTGTAGCGCATCATCTTCGACAACGACCGGATCAGCCGGTACACTTCGAAATCTTCGTTTTCGTAAGCGAGCGCGGCCGTCGATTGCAGCGCGTTGTTCAGGAAGTGGGGGTTCAGCTGCGCCTGCAGCGTATTGAGCTGCTGCGTCTTGTTCTGAATCTCCAAATTATATTCCTTGATCATCAGGGAGCGGATCGTCTCGACCATCGACTTGAACTGGTCTCCGACGATGCCGATCTCGTCGTTGCCGAGCCGGTCGAAGTCGACCTGCATATGGCCTTTCTTGATGCTCCGGATGTTGCGGACGAGCACCTGCAGCGGCCTCGTGATCTTGAACGAGACGAGCAGGGTGGCCGCCACGGCCAGCACCAGCGCCAGGCCGCCGATCCACAGGTTCATCTTCACGATCTCGCGCGCATTCCGGTTCAGCGTGTCGTACGGAATCTGCTTGACCAGCAGCCAGCCTTCGTTCGTCTGCTGAAGCCGGTTGTACACCATGATTCCCCGGAAGCCGCCCTCCTCCCAGCTCCAATGACCGCTTGGGCGATCCTCCTGTCTAATCCTGTCCAGCCAGTCGGCCGAGGACGGCATTTCCCCGGTATCCGCGGAACGGAACAGCGCCTCCCCTTCCGGGTTGAGCAACAGAAACTCGCTTTTCCCCGGCACGTACAAGTCTCTGACCAGCTCGCCGATCTCCTTCGCGTCGATCGTAATCGTCAAGTAGCCGAGCACGTCGTCGCCCGGAATGTCCACGAACGCCCGCCGATACGTGAATTGCCGCCCTTCCGGCCGTTCCAGGGCGAAATGTCCCCGATACGGATTTTCCAGCGCCCGGGCGTAGCCGTCATCGGCATCGCCTTCCTGCGTATACTGCCTCCACAGCGAAGGGGTGAGAACGAACGTCAGTCCCGACCGCCTCATATACAGCTCGACTCTGCGGATATTGGGACTCGAGCGGATGACCGTCAGCAAAATATCTTTAACGCCCGCGGACAGCGTATCGTCGCGCGACATCTCCCTGCGGAACAGATTGTTCGCCGCCGCGTTCGTGTAGAGCGAGAGGCCGAGCTGGTCGATCCGCTTCAAATAGGCATCGATGTTGCGGTGCCCTTCAGACAGGAGATTAATGTTTTCCTGAAGCGTCTGCTCCGCGACGGAGCGGCTCGTCAACTGGTAGTTGAACACGATCGCCACCCCGAACGGCACTACCGTCGCCAGCAGCAGAAGCGCAATCAGCTTGCTGCGGATGCTGAACCGTATGTCGGCCATCGGCTGCTCCCCCTGTTTCTTCGATGTCGTCCGCGCTCCCGGCGGGAAAAAGGCAAAACAAACCGTAAGCCCGAAGGCTTAAGGTTTGTTCCGGGGAAGCTCGTCGGCTCCCTATTTCTGGCTCAGGTTTTTCCAGGCCTCGTCCATCTTCTCCAGCACGAGATCGTAATCGAGCTTATTGGCGACATAGCCTTGGACGAGCGCGTAAAACTCGTTGTACGTTCCGTCAGGCCATTGGTTAAAACTCCAAGGGACCGTTTTGCCCGCTTGCGAATATTTCACCACTTCCTGCGACAGCGAGCTCAGTCCGTCGGCCGGAATGTTGTCGTAGGCGGGAATGAATTGGAAGTCCTTGGCCAGGTACTTCTTGCCCGTCTCGGAGCTGACCATCCAGTCCATGAACGTCTTGGCCGCTTCGATCGCTTTCGAATCCTTGTTAACCGCCCAGAACATCGGCGTACCGACTTCGAGACGGTCCATCTTCTCGGCGTCGTCGTTGATCGGCACCGGCATCAGGCCGATGTTGCCGAGATCCGGATTCATCTGGCGCAGCGGCATTTCCGCCCAGTCCCCTTGATGGATCATCGCGACCTCTCCGTTGGCGAGCAGCGTTTCCTGCGTCTTGTAGTCCGTCGTAAGCGGGTTGGCATACCCGTACTTCAGCGTCAGATCGAGAAACTTCTTATAATCTTCAAAGATCGGGTTGCCTTTCATCGCAGCCGTCCCCGCCGCCAGGTCCTGAAGGAACTGGTCCGGTTCGTCCTGCTGCGCGAACGCGATATTCATCTGCTGCATGCCGAGAATCCACCATTCCCCGTAGCCGTTGCCGAACGGCGTAATGCCCGCCGCCTGCAGCTTCTCCGCCGCGGCTTCCAGCTCCGTCAGCGTCTTCGGCAGCTCGGTAATGCCGGCCTTCTCGAACAAGTCCTTGTTGTAGACCATACCGAAGCCTTGCAGATTGTAAGGCATGCCGTAGAGCTTGCCGTCCAGCGTCGCCGCGTCTTTCGCGAACGGAAGCGCGTGCTCGGCCCAAGGCTCCCCGGACAGGTCGACGATGCGCGACTGCCACAGGCTCAGCATCGACGGTCCGTCTACCGCGAAAATATCCGGTCCTTGCCCGGCGGCAAACCGGGTTTTCAGATCCGACTTCCAATCGGCGCTGCCGCCGACGATGTCGTTGACGATTTTAATATCGGGATGCTCCTTCTCGAACTCCGCCGTCATGGCGTTGAACGGCTCGGCGATATCCACCATGAAGTGAAACACGCGCACCTCCTGAATTTCGCCCGCCGCTTGGGACGGAGACTCCGCGCCCGGCGAGCCGCTCGCCTCGGGACTGCCGCTTCCCGATTCGCTGCCGCCGCCGCACCCTGCAAGCAGCCCCGCGATCAGCGCGGCCGAGGCCAAACCTGTCCAACGTTTGTTCATTTCTGTTCCTCCCCGATTTTCATTATAGAAGCGTATGTGAACCTTTTCCTATGGAAAAGAATGTCACCTTGGCGACTCGGCCTGTTCGGCCTTCTCAGCCTTTGACGGAGCCCGCCGTAATCCCGCGAATGATGAACCTCTGCAAGCCGAGGAACAACGCGACGATCGGCGTCATCGACATGACCAGCGTGGCCAGCGCCATGTCCCACTGCTTCGCGTATTGGGCGAAGAAGGAGTAGAGCGCAAGCGGAATCGTGTACATCTTCGCCTGATGCAGCACCATGACGGGAAGCAGGAAGTCGTTCCAGATCCACAGGCTGTTCAGAATGACCGCGGTCATCGTAATCGGCTTGAGCAGCGGGAACACGATTTTCCAGAACAGCCCCTGCATGCCGCAGCCGTCGATTATCGCGGACTCTTCGATCTCCGTCGGAACGGATTTGACGAACCCGTGGTACAGGAAGATCGTAAACGGCGCCCCGAGCCCGAAGTACAGAACGACTAGGCCCGGCAGGCTTCCGATCAGCTCCAGCTTGCCGCCGATCTGCATAAGCGGAATCATGATCGATTGGAACGGAATGACCATTGACGAGACGAACAGCAGCAGCACGATCTGGCTGCCCCTGCCCGCCCGACGGGCCAGCCTCCAGGCGGCCATCGAGCTGAGCAGGACGATGCCGGCGTTGCTCAGGACGGTGACGAACGCGGAATTGAACAGCACGTTAGGAAAATTCGTCGCCTTCCAGGCGCGGACGTAATTGTCCGTTATGAACGCTTCCGGCCAATTGGCCGACCGGCTCATAATGTCCGGAAACAGCTTGAAGGAGTTCAGAACGACGAGATACAGCGGGTACAGAAAGACAAGCGCGCAGACGACGATCGCAAGCTCGAGCAGCAGCGTTTTCCAGGAATAACGGTTTCCGACCATCTTACATCTGCACCTCCCGTCTTTTCGTCAGCGTCACCTGCAGCAGCGTAATGGCCGATACGACGAGGAAGAAAATGACCGCCTTCGCGCTTCCGAGCCCGTAACGGTTGTTCTGGAACGCTTCGTTGTAGATGTTCATCGTGACCGATTCCGTCGAGTGGAACGGGCCTCCGTTCGTCAGCGACAGGTTCAGGTCGAACACTTTGAACGAAATCGAGAGCGACAGGAACAGGCACACGGTAATCGACGGCATGATCAGGGGAAGGACGATGCGGGTCAACGAACGGAAGCCGCCGGCTCCGTCGATGCGCGCCGCTTCCATAATCGACGAATCCACGTTCTGCAGCGCGGAAATATAGATGACCATCAGGTACCCGCTGATCTGCCAGACGAAGACGATCACCATTCCCCAGAACCCGGTCGAAGCGTCGCCGAGCCAGCTTAGCTTGAAGAACGACCAGCCGGTCATGTTCCCCAGAGACGGGAAGCCTCTCAGAAAAATGAACTGCCAGATGAATCCGAGCAGCAAGCCGGCCAGAATGTTCGGCATGAAGAAGGAAACGCGCAGCACGTTCGTCAGCTTCAGATGCCGGGTAAGCGCCAGCGCGAAGCCGAAGCCGATCAGGTTGCTGAGCAGCAGGGAAATCATCATAAAGCGGAACGTAAACCAGAACGATTGCAGGAACCGGTCGTCTTGAGTGAACAACCGGACGAAATTGTCGAGTCCGACCCACTCCGCGTTGCCGCTGACCCCGTTCCAAGAGGTCAGGGAATAATAGAAGCCGAACAGGAACGGAAGCAAGGTCAGCGCGATAAAGAAGAGCAAGGCCGGTCCTATAAACACGGCGTCGTGGAAGAGCTTGATTCTGGTATTGCGGCCTGGCACCGGCGTTCGCCTCCTTCGTGTTTGTCCCCGGGCGCGGCACGGCGGCCGGGGCGTCTTATATGTATTCTAAGCGATGGGCGACAGGCTCCGAGCGGTACGCATTCGACTGAAAAGGTGGAATAATCCGAGCTTTTTTTCGAACCGTTGAAGACGCGAAGAGGCCGCCCCGTTCAGGCAGCCTCTCCGCAGGTTCAACTATCTTCTTCGATCCTAACGGCTTACTTCGAGAATACGGCTTCCGCCGCGCCCATGACGCCCGCCCGGTCCGGAAGCGCGGCCGGAAGAACGACCGGCGGCACGGTCAACACCGATCGACCGCGCTGCTCAAGCTCCCGAACGGCGCTCTCGAGCAGCAGCGAGCGGATACGGCTCAACCCTCCGCCGACGACAATCGGGCACTCTCCGAATAGCTGGAACAGATTCGCGCAGGCGATGCCCAGAGCCCGTCCGGCTTCGGTCAGCAGCTTCCGGGCAAGCGCATCCCCCTGGTCCGCCAGAGCGCAGATCCGCTCGACCGAGACTCGGCCCCCGCCACCCGGGTTGGCCGATTCGCCCGCCTCCGCTTCGTAACGTTCGATCAATCCAAGCCCGGACACATACCTCTCCAGACAACCCCGATTGCCGCACGCGCAGTCGACTCCTTCGGGGTAGACGGCCATATGCCCGATATTCAGCGGTCCGCCCATCGGATTCCGGTAGACGCCTTCCGGCTCGATCAAGCAAGCGCCCACACCCGTGCCGATGGCGACGTACAGGAAACGGCCGAACTCCGCAGCCGCGCCGCGGCGCCTTTCTCCCAACGCCCCCATAACGACGTCGCTGTCCAGCGTAACCGGAACGTTCCACCTTTTTTGAAGCTGTGCGGCTAAGGGCACGTCCGACAATCCCAGGTTAACGGCGTACCGCACCTCGGTGCGCTCCTCGTTCAGCAGCCCCGGCACGCCGACGCCGACGCCGGCCAGCGTCCCTTGTCCGGGAGCTTCGCGCAGTTGCGCGGCTATTTCGTCAGCCAGCCCCGAAACGTCCAGCGCGCCGCTTCCCGTTCTGGGCGTCGGGAAGGAGCGGAAGCCGACCAACGTCCCATCGCAGTTCACGAATCCCGTCTTCACGTTGGTGCCGCCGATGTCGACGCCCAAAGCCCATTCGATGCGGGACAAGGGCACACGTCCTTTCAATGATAGTAATAGTAGTGGTTAAGGGGATACGACGTCTCCAGCTCGTTAACCGGAGACAGATGCTTCAGATGCGGCGCGGAAAACCGCTGCCGGTATTGGGAAGCGGTCATTCCCTTCACGCTCATGAACGTCCTGTAGAAATAGTGCACGCTCTGGAAGCCGACCGAATAGGCGATTTCCGAGATGTTCCGCTCCTCCGTGACCAGCAGCTGGCACGCTCTGTCGAGCCGGCGCATCAGGATCGCCTTCTGCGGCGACATTCCGGTGTACTGCACGAACTTGCGGGTAAAATGCTCATGGCTCCAGCCGGCCTCTTGGGCCAAGCGGGCGACCGCAATCGGCTCCGTCAGATGACGATCGATATAATCCAGCGCCTTCAGCACGGGAAGGGAATGCTTCGTATCGAAGATCGGCGCGAGCTTGGCGGAAGGCATCCCTTTAAGCCCTTCAAGCTCCGCCAGCGCCGAGAGCAGCAGCAGCTTACAGCGTTCCGGCCATAGATACAGCTTTTTGCTGGACAGGAACAAAATCTGCTTGACGAGCTGAGGGACGAACGTCTCCTCGACGGAATGCAGGCAAACGGATTCTTCCGGCCGCTCCGCTTCGTCGGAACGCTCTTCGGCGATCCGGTCGAGATAGAAGGTAACGAACAGATGCCTGACCGGGTGAGCCTTGTCGAACTCGTAGGAATACGTCTCCCCCGGCGGCGTGATAATGACGCAAGGCTTGCTGAGCACGAACGATTTGCCCGGGCTTACGTAACGGGTATCGGACCCGACCGGAAAAAACACGATCTGATAGCTATCCAGACAGACCGGCCCGTACACCCAGCCCGGCTTCACGACGAAGTCGCCGGATCTGACGAATCGAATGCGGTTCAGCTCGGCGGCGGAAGGAATCCAATCCAACGACATGCGCAGTCCCCCTCTTATGCCCTCATTGTACTACATTCCCTCCGCCGCCACGCGGGATCAAGCTTTTGGAAAATAACGGACTCGCGACTGGTAGGCTCTCATCAAATCGGCGTTCCCTTCGGCTCCCGGTCCGTTGGCGCTTTGGAACATCGGCGGCTTCGCGCCCAGCGAATCGAGCAGCGAGACGACTTCGGCCACGATCATCTGCATGATCAGAATGCCCGTCAGCGTAGAGGTCGGGCCGAAGCGAACCGGGGAAGCGCCCGCGGTCGCAAGAGCCGCATCGCCGGGAACGCCGCAATTGTCGATGACCAGATCGGCGACGTCCGCCAGCTTCAACCCGTCGCGGTGGCGCGACGAGACCGATTCGCTATGCCGCTTGCTCACGATCGCCACGACCGTCAGACCTTTGCGTTTGCAAGCCTGGGCGACCTCGATCGGAACGGCGTTGATTCCCGAATTGGAGACGACGACGGCGACCTCGCCCGCTTCCAGCCGATAACCCGAGACGAGAACTTCGGCGTAGCCGTGCAGCCGCTCCATCTCCGTCGAACGCCCCACGTTCAACTCCATCAGCGGAAATTCGAGCATGGCGTCCACGCAGGCCAGCCCGCCGGCGCGGTAGAAGACGTCCTCGGCAATCATATGGGAGTGGCCGCTTCCGAATACGTGGAGAACGCCTCCGCGTTCGATGCTGCCGGCGATCGCTTGCGCGGCTTGCCGGATGACCTCCGACTGCGTATCGGCAATCGCCGTGGACGTCGCCTGAACGGTCTGCCAGTAGGAAAGTGCGGACATGAACGATAACCTCCTTGGGGCCGACGATCACGCGCCGGCTTCGATAATGACGGAGCCTCCGTGGAACTTCGCGGGCACGATCAACTGGCGCCCGTCCGAAGAGAAGCCTTCTTCTCCGTTAATCGTAATGCGCTTGCCCTGATACTCCTCCGGCACGTAGACAACGACTTTCTCCGGACGATTGCGCTGCGGCAGGTCTATTTTCGCCCGGAGGCCCCCTTCATGCCCGGACGCCTCGAAGCTCATCGGACCGAACTCCGTCAACGCGTCGCGCACGCGCACTCCCTTCTCCAGCCATTCCGGCGGCAGGCCGAGACCGAGATGGAGCGTGGCCCCCTCTTCGAGAATGAGCATGCGGCGAAGAAGAATCATATACGTCGCATGTCCGTAAATGTGCGGCAAGGTGTCGTTCCAGGCCAGGCGGTACTCGTAGAAAATGCCTTCGGGAAATCCGTGCGTGGACGTGGTATGCTCCAGCATGGCGAAGAAGTGCTCGATTACTTTGCGGTAATCTCCCTGGATGAGACGGGTCTGCGTGATGTAGGTCGACATGTACGGATGAATCGCCTTCATCGGCAGGTCGAGAATGAGCTCCGTCTGGCCGTTCCATGCGCATACGCCTTCGACGAACGATTGCTCGGCCCTGTCCATCGTGGCTCCTACCCGAGGATCGTCCTTGTCCACGATCGGAAACGGGAAGATCATCTTGATGTTGCTCCAATGCGTCCCCTTCAGCTCGTAACTCGGAGGAAAATAGTCCGCGCCCGCTCTGTCCAGCGCCCCCAGCACGCAGCCCCTATATTCGTCGAAGGCTTCGTGGAATGCCGCGGCATCCTCGGCGCGTCCCGCATGTTCGGCCAGCAGCGCGAAGCACTTCAGCCCTCGGAGGCTCCACAGATCGTAACCGACGATGTGGGAGTTGCCGTCCCACAGACACTCGCCGTCGGCCAGCGAATTCGGCATCAGTCCGTAGTACGGATCGTCCTTCGGCAGATCCGTTCTGCGGCGCTTCAAGATCCATTCCGCCGCCCGCTTGAGATCGGGATATTTGCTCTCCAGCCATTCCTCGTTGCGGCTCAGCATGTAATATTGGTACAGCCCCCACAGCCCTTGTCCGGTACCGTCCAGCTGTCCTTCGTGGCTCACGAAGCCGCCTTCCTTGTCGATGCTGCGCTCCCAGAAGAACGGCAGATTCTCGTCCGCTTCTTTCGTATAGTTGAACATCTGCATCGCATAGTTGATGAACGCCGCGTCCCTCGTCCAGAACAGATCGTAGAACCCTTCCCCAGGGTGGATTTCTCCTCTGTCTCGGGTCATGAACGTATAGACGATGGAAGCCCTCAGCGTATTGAGCGCCTTCTCGTGCGGAATCTCGAACGGCGTCCCCCGATCGAGGAACGTCTCCCAGAATGTCTCCACCTCCGCCAGGCAGGCCTCGAACTCCTCGTCCGGCCGCAGCGCTTCAACGTCCGGCACCGGCATATAGGGGATTCTCAGCTGCACGGACGCGCTCTCGCCCGGTGCGAGCTCGCAGGAGAACGTCAACGCGGCTCCGTCGAAGGAAACGGCGATCCGGTCGTCACCCTGCGCGGCCAGCGCGATGCCGTCGCCGACGCTTGCCGTCGTGAACTCCCCGGCCCGGCCGCGTTCAAGCGGCTTTCTCGTTACGCTGGAAGGCGTATAGTGCTGAGTCGCTTCGACGGCATACGCGGCGGATCGGATTTGTTCCGACGCATTATTGATCGTGAGACGGACGTAGTTCACGTAATTGTCCTCTACCGTCTCCATGCCGTCCAGCGGAGCTCCTTGGAGCGGCCCGGCGAACATCTCCGTCCGGTAGCGGATCGCCTCGTCAACCAAGATGTCGGTCATGACAATCGGCAGATAACCTTTCTTCAAGACCTTGATCACGTCCGCTCCGTAGGGCATCCAAGCGCCGTCCGCCGTCTGGGCGAACAGCGAAATTCTCCTTTTCTCCCCAACGTAGAGAGACGATTCCGGAGAAACCCGCGTTCCGGTCGGATAATCTTTAAGGCCGATCAGCGTAAAAGAATTCGCGTAATATTCCGGCTCGTCGTACAAATTGCGATAATTGGTGGTCCCTGTGTTCAAAATCATGGTTTCACGCCCCGTCTATGAATGGTGAAGTCACGTTCATTATCCCGTATCGGGCTTGGGGCGAACAATGCAGGGAACAGGCAGTTTTATGCACGCATTTGATTTTATGGGCGCAATGAACAGAAGCAGACTCTCGTCTCCTTTCTCCGCTTTTGCCGCTATCCCCTTCCATCAGTCCATCAGCTTCTTCCCGCCCACTTTCCTCTCCTTTTGTCGCTATCCCCTTCCGTCAGATCTCCCCATCATCACACCTCCCTTTCCTCCCTTTTTACCGATATCCCCTTCCATCAGCTCGTGCTATCTCTCACCTTTCATTCTCTGCGCCTTTTGTCGCTATCCCTTCCGGTCAGTTTACGCCACACCCGCCCAACACTTTTTCGTCCCGCTTTGCCGATATCCTCTCCGGTCAGTCCACTCTTTATCTGTCCTACCGCTTTTCGCTCCGAGCTATCAGGATAAAGACAAATAGAGTTATGTCCGATCTCCCAGGAGGCGTACGACCAACCTGATTGAACGGGATACCGGCAAAGAAAGGGAAAGCAGCTACGTACCTATTCAAATGCGGCGCAGAAAAGCTGAGTCGACGGGATACCGGCAAAAGAGGCGGAGAACGATAAATCGCCAAAAAGAAGCTGCCCCTCAAGTCCCGGCAATCGTAATTGCCCTTAGAGACTTGCGGAACAGCCCCGCGTCTTTCTGATTAATATGGATTCTTGCGCACGTTCAGCACATCCGCCAGGAACGCCAGCGCCAGCCCTTGGCCCCAGCCCTGGATACGCTTGTCCGGCACGCCCTTGTAGCCGTCGGCGTTCTGCATGACTGCGGTTCCGGCGGACACTCCGGTCACTGTGCCGTCCTCAGTGATGCGAGCCAGAATGCCGTCGATGGAGCGCTGCGTATATTTGTTGTACAGCCGTCCCTTGGACAGCAGCGCAGCCGCGATGCCCGCCGAGCCCGACGTCTCCAGCGGAGAGGTCGGGTCGTCCAGGATCGTGTGCCAGAGACCGGACGACTCGTCCTGCAGCCGGACAAGCGCGCTCAACTGGTCGCGCAGCGAGCCTTCGATTATCATGAAGTTCGGCAGGTCGACCGGCACGATGTCCAGCGCCCTTGTCATCGTCAGCGCCGCCCAGGAATTGCCGCGAGCCCAATGCACGCCGGACATGTGGTTGCCCGCAATGTTGTCCCAGCCGTGGTAATACAGGTTCGTGCGCGAGTCCTGCAGCGCGTCCTCGTGCCCGTGATACTGCCGCAGGCCGTCGTTGAAATAATCCTCGCGATTCAGCAGCTTGCCGATCCGCAGCAGGAAGTAGCCTGCCATGAACATCGTGTCCACCCACGCCTGCTCGGGGAAGTTGTACGTCTCCGAGTTGACCGTGTGCTGGAAGATGCCGTCCCCGAACCGCGGAGCGTCGTGCGTCAGAAACTCCGCCATCTCCTTCGCCGTCTCGATGTACCGTTCATCCTTCGTCGCCTCGTATAGCGTGAGCAAGGAATGGCCGACCGACACCCCGTTGACCGACAGCTTGGGCAGGCCCTCCTCCATATTTTCATCCACCCAGGCTTTGACTCGTTCCAGATACTCCGCCTTCCCCGTCGCCGAGTAAGCCTCGCACACTCCGTAGAACGCTACGCCTCCGGGCCAATCCCAGCTGAAATCCATGCGGAACGTCCGCTCGACCACCCGGTCGATCGCGTCTCTGATTTCGTCGTCGTTAAACTGCAATGCTGGCATATCGTCTGCTCCTCCCAATGTAGATTACCCCTTCAAACCGCTTGTGCTGATACCGTCGACAATGTACTTCTGGAAGATGAAAAAGATCACGAATACCGGTACGAGTGACAACGTCGACATTGCGAACATTCCGCCCCAGTTGTTGAGCGATTCCCCGTCCAGGAACAGCTTGAGCGCCAGCGACACCGGATACAGCTCGGGCTGGTTCAAGTATAGCAGCGGATGGATGAAATCCTCCCACGTCCAGTAGAAGGAGAAGATCGCCGAAGTCATCATCGCAGGCACGATCAGCGGCAGAATGACCTTGAAGAAAATTCCGTACTTGCTGCACCCGTCGATTTTGGCCGCTTCGTCGAGATCCGCGGGCACCGTCCGGATGAACTGCATGATCAGGAAAATGAAAAACGGGATGCCGAGAAACTGTGGCACGATCAGCGGCTTGAACGACTGCAGCCAGCCGAGCTCCGAGAACATGATGTACTGCGGAATGATCGTCACGTCGCGCGGCAGCATCAGCGTCAGCATCATGCACCCGAACCAGAAGCCCCGTCCGAAGAACGGAATGCGCGAGAACGCGTAAGCGACGAGAGCCGAGCTGCACACCGCCCCGATCGTCGACAGGCTGACGATGATGAACGAGTTTTTGAAGAACGTGCCGAACGAGTTGCCCGCGAAGCCCGCCCAGCCGGAGGCGTAATTGCCCCATTCGAGACTGCTCGGAATCAGGCTGTACGCCGTCGTGAAAATTTCGTCGTTCGGCTTAAGCGAGCTGGCGACCAGCCACAAAATCGGATAGATCATGCCAAGCGCCAGGAGCCCGACCAACAGGTGATAGAAGACGGTTTTCCATTGTCTGCGCGAGATCGCCATGTTATCTATCCCCCTTCGATTCGTAGTGGACCCAGTAGCGCGAGGACTGGAAGATGAGCAGCGTCACGAGACCGATGGCGATCAGCGCCACCCAGGCCATCGCGGATGCGTATCCCATCTCGTAGAACGTGAACGCCCGCTTGTACAGGTACAGAGAGTACAGCAGCGTTTCGTCGAGCGGTCCGCCTTCGCCGCGCGAAATGATGTAGGCCGGCGTAAACGTCATGAACGCGGAGATCGTCTGCATGATCAGGTTAAACAGAATGATCGGGCTTAGCAGCGGCAGCGTGATCTTGAAAAACTGCCGAACCTTGTTCGCGCCGTCCACGCTCGCGGCCTCGTAGTAGTCCTTCGGGATGTTCTTGAGTCCCGCCAGGAAAATGAGCATCGACGAGCCGAACTGCCAGACGGACAGGGCAATCAGCGTCCATAGCGCGGTGCCGGGATTGCCGATCCACGACGTACTGGATTCGATGCCGATCAGGCCGAGCGCGGAGTTGACCAGTCCCTTGTCTCCGAACACCTGCGACCAGAGAATCGAGACGGCCACGCTGCCGCCGATCAGGGACGGAAGATAGTACGCGGAACGGTACAGCCCGATGCCCGCGATCGCCTTGTTCAGCAGCATCGCCACGCCGAGAGCGAAGGCGAGTCTGAGCGGCACGCTGGCAAGCACATAGTTCAGCGTGACCGAGATCGACTTGGCGTACTTCTCGTCGTCGGTGAACATTTTGGCGTAGTTATCGAAGCCGACCCAGCTCGGCGCCTCCAACAGGTTGTAATTCGTGAACGAATAGTAGAGCGACGAGAAAACCGGGTAAACGATAAACAGCAGAAACCCCAGAATAAACGGGGCGGCGAACGCATAGCCGACCACGTGGTCGTTCTCTCGCAGTTTCATGGCTTCAGCTCCTTGGGCAGTATCGGGTTCGGACTCGCTCGGGTCAACCGGCAGCCCCGATAAGTAAACGTTTGCTTATATGCTTATTATGAAGCCCGCAAACGCACATCTGAAGGCAAAAAACCGTTGTTTTTGTTCAATTAGCCGACTTCGAGCGCGAACGAAAAAAGAACGAATTCCTCGACATTCAAGGAATTCGTTCTTCATCGACCAATCGAAGCTGATGCTTTTCGGGATCCGGCTCGAAAAAATAGCGCACAGCGCCGTCTTGCCCGGCCCATCTGCCCCCTTCTACGACCAACTTGCCGTCCTCAGCCTTCGGCAATTCCTGCGGGGAAGTATTCCAAAAGGGAAGATCATTCTCGCCGTCCCTGAACGTATAATTCGCTGCTTCTCCGGTAGCTTTGTCGACACTGTAAGCATAAAACTCCAAAGCGCGACAATCGGTGTAGCGAGGGAAGAACAAGAACAGCTCAATATCCGCAAAATCCAGCTTCCTAAATTCGACAGTTTCGTTCCCTTGCCAGATCATCTCCAGCTGTTCGAAACTTTGCACAACCGTCTCTTCGCCCGATAATCGCTGGAGAACCAGCTCGTAATTTCCGAGAAACTGGACATCTGTCTCCTGCCCGAGGCAGCTCGGCGCACCCAGCAGCCGAACGCTCTCGTCGCCGGATTTATCGGGCCGCAGCTGTAATTTTCCTGCGGCGGAGTCCCCGACAGCCCGAATCCCCTCATTAGGCGCAGGCAGCTCCGGGTCCGGCGGACTGGAAGCTGTCGGGTCCTCTTCCGGTGGCTCCTCTACCGCCAGAGGCGCATCGTGTTCGATGACAGGCCCGAGGCGCGTCGTGCCGATTGTCCCCTCGTCGGAGCGCATCTTGGCGATGACGCGCTCCACCTTCCGGTCCCTCCAATTGATGATCAGCTGCGCTTCGATCTCCCCGCTGCGGATTCCGTCGAGATCGAAGCCATCCTCCAGATTGTCGATTCCTTTACCCTGCCGCACCTCATACCCGTCCCGAACGCCGAAGTCGTAACGCCATAGATCGACTGCGCTCCACGTCGATATATCTTTCGGATCTTCCCTATGCTCCTGCGAAAAATCCCGATAGGTAGACATGCCTACGCCACCGTTACCGAGCGCTTGCAAAACCTCCTCTTGCGTCATCCCGAGTCGCAGCTGGTCCATGGCAGATCCGAACGAAATGGCCGGCTCTTCCTGGCCTCCGCCGCCGATGCTCGCCTGGCGGCCTGAATCGAACGGACTGCTGCTTAACGTAACGAAAGCGGCAACTACGACGAGCAAGACTGCCACAGCAGCCAGCGCGGCCCCCTTTGCATTCAGACGCGTCTTTCCCGCTGTTCCCTTCCTTCCCGTCTGTCCCGACTCCGCCCTCGCCTCCACTTCCCGCTGCAGCTCCGAAGAGAATACGTCTCCCTCGAACGGACCCCTTTTTAATCGCGCATACCATTCCGGTTTAGCCTCCTTCAACGCTCCCAGCCTCCTCCATCAGCGTCCTCATTTTGGCCCGGGCCCGATGCAATCTGGATTTGACGGTCCCGATCGAGACGCGAAGCAATTGCGCAATTTCCGCCAGCGGCATTTCGTACTGAGCCTCCATAAGGAGCACCTCGCGATATTTCGGAGGAAGCTTCATGACCGCTTCCCAGATCGAGTCCGTATACGCGCGATTCATGAACTGCTCCTCTGCGGAAGGAGCGCTCGGCGCTTGATGGAAAAAATCCAGCAGTGTCACTTTGCGGAAAAACGCGGACCTCTTATAGTTGATGACTTTGTTGCGCGTAATCGAGAACAGCCAGGTTCGCAAAGATGACTGCCCCCGGAAGGAGGAAATATGCAGATACGCCTGCAAAAACACATCCTGCGCGATGTCGTCGGACATATGACGGCTTCGCGTCAGCAGGAACGCGTAATTCCATACTTCCGTCCCGTATTCCCGCATCAGATCCTGCAGGGAAGCGGACTGCATGTTGGAAACGAATTTCAAATATTCGTGCGCCACTTCCGCTCACCTCGATAAGTTAGACAACGCAGCGCGCAAAAGGTTCCCGAACAGAGGAAAAATTTAAATTAAAACCGGGCCCGCGGAAGCCGCGAGCCCGATCGCACCGAATTTAGTTTTTGGAGAGAATTTTCGTCGCTTCCTCGCGGAACTTGGCCGCGCCTTCTTCGACGGTCAGCTTCTTGTACAGAATTTGCTCGGCCGTATCCTTGAGCAGCTTGTCGACCTCGACGGCGCCGACCGGGTTCGGAGGGTCCATCTGGCTGCTGTTCTGCTCGGCCCAAGCAACGTAGTCGAACACCTTGGCCTGCTCCGGTGTCAAATCCGGCTTCAGCGCTTCCTTCACCTTGGAGGAGACCGGAACGCCGCGCTCGCCCATAATGATCTTGTTCGCTTCGATGTTGTTGACCCAGAAGTCGATGAATTTCGCCGCTTCTTCCTTCACTTTGGAGTTTTTGGCGATCGAGAAGTACATGCTCGGCTTCAGGAACAGAGCCTTGTTCTCGTTCCAGCCCGGCACCGGCAAAATTTCGAACGGACGCTTCGCCACCGTGGAAGAAAGAATATATTGGTTCGACCATCCCCACGTGCTGACCGCGTTGCCCATCTCGAGCTCGCCGTCTTCCGGCGTGCCCTTCTTCTGCGCCAGCTTGTCGAGGGACAGCAGATAGCCGTTGTTGTACCAGTCCTGGTATCTCGTGTAGAAATCGATGAACAGTTGATCGTCGGTATAGCCCAAGCCTTTGCCGTCGGCCGCGTACATGTGCTGGCCTTTGCCTCTCAGATAGAACGGAAAGAATACGTCGTGGCGAAGATCCGCCGTCAGCAGCTTGCCTTGCGACTTCATGACCGGGCCGAGCTTCGTGAAATCGTCCCAAGTCCAGTCTTGGCTCGGCATCGTGCCGCCCGCGGCTTCCAGCATCGCCTTGTCGACAACGGCCAGCAGCGCGTTGGAGCCGAGGTTCATCGCGAACAGCTGGTCGCCGAGCTTGCCGCCGGAGATGGACGCCTCGCTGATCGAGCTGACGTCGATCGTGCCGTTCTGCGTGTAAGGAGTCAGGTCTTCCAACTGACCCCGTCCGCCGTATTGCGACAGATAGGAGATATCCATCTGGATGACGTCCGGAAGGTTGCCGGCCGCCGCGTTAGGCGCGAGCTTCTTCCAGTGGTCGTCGAAAGCGGCGTATTCCGGCTCGATCGTCACGTGAGGGTTCAGCGATTCGTACAGCTCGATGACCTTCAGCGTGTAATCGTGACGGGCTTGACCGCCCCACCAGGCGACGCGCAGCTTGACAGGATCTTTGCTCTCGCTGGCCGACGCGGACGGGGATGCGTCCGCCGAGCCTGCGGGAGACGAAGCCGGAGCGGAGCTGGCCGCTTCTTTATCCTTGCCGGAGCCACAGCCGATCAGGCTGATGACGAGAGCGAGCAGGACGATACCGGTTAATGCTTTTTTCATTTCTAAATCCTCCCCTGTGAGTCGGTTGAGTTGTTAGTGCTTACATTTCCTATTATCATCGGGTCGGATCGAAATCGTAATGCAAAAAACCGTGCTGTTTGTTCAAAAAGCAGAGTTGTCCGCCTGCTTGGCATACTCGGAAGGGGTGCAGCCCATCTGCTTCTTGAACACCTGGCTGAAATACTGGGGATTGTCTCCAAAACCGAGCATTTCGGCCATCTCGAAAATTTTGATCTCGGGATTGGCGGCCCATAGATCCGTCGCCTTCTTAATCCGGGCCTTGACGACATAGTTGGAAAATTTCTCCCCGGTCTCCTTCTTGAACAGCTTGCCAAGATAATCCGCGTTCATGTACAGCATCTCGCCGGCCACCTGGTTCAGCGACAAGTCCGAATTGCCCAGCTGCTCCTCGACGATGTCCATCATTTTGCGCACGATCGACGTAATCTTAACGACGTTGCGCTCGTAATGGAACTGCGCCAACTCGCGCACCGTCTCCTCCAGCACCGTTTGCATCGCCTGCAGCGTGTTCATCCCGGCCAGCTCCGCCAGCTGGCGGTAATACCGGTCCATTCGCTGCAGATCGCCGAGCCGTATTAGAGAGACGAACTGCTGGACGACGTGCGACTTGGTCATGTCGATGTCCGCTTGTCCCCGCTTCAGCTCCCTCATCAGATCGGCCAGCGCCTGCTCGGCCTCTTCTCTATGGCCGGACTGAATCGGCATCGTCAGCTGTTCCGCGTCGAAGGAGAACGCATCGAGCTGTTCCCGCTCCGGCTCTCCAGTATCCTTGCTCGTAATCACGCCGC
This sequence comes from Cohnella sp., assembly GCF_041641335.1. Lineage (NCBI taxonomy): Bacteria > Bacillati > Bacillota > Bacilli > Caryophanales > Paenibacillaceae > Cohnella > Cohnella sp. The sequence continues at coordinate 25,179 of NZ_JBEPYQ010000078.1, forward strand.
CTTCCCCCAGATAGAACCGGTAATTCAAGCAGCGCAGCGTCTCGCGATACAGGCTTCTCGCCTGCGTGATCCGATCCGGCTCGCTGAGCGCTATCGTGGCATCCATCTTGTAATAGCTCTGGAAAATGCTACGTATCCGCTCCAGTTTGCGAAACAGCTCTTCCGGCGCAAGCGCGTCCTCGATCAGAATGAGCACGTGGTCTCCGATCGTCGTGCCGAGCAGCGTCGTCTCGAGCAGATCTTCGGCGATATTCTTGATCGCGAACAGATGCTCGAATTCCACGCTCGTCCCCTCGGCCTGGAATAGCAGCAGGCGGACGGGGCGCTCGAACTCGAACCGGAACAGCTTCCGGTAATAGTCCCAGTCGCGGCTGCCGTACGTCTTGTTCGTAACGAACTCCTTCAGCACCTGCTCCTTGACGTGGGGCATCACCTTGGACAACTCCTGCTTCATGTCGCTGACGAACCGTTCGCGGCGCTCGTCCGCCTCCAGCTCGCCGACGATCTCCGTCAGCGCCTCGGCGATCTTGCGCTCGTTGGTCGGCTTCAGCAAATAATGCTTCACCCCATACTGCATCGCCTTGCTCGCGTAGTCGAATTCCCCGAAGCCGGACAGCAGCACGAAGCGGACGCCGGGAAAGTCCCGGTGAACCGCGGCGACCAGCTCCAGTCCGTCCATTCCGGGCATGCGGATGTCGCTGACGACGATATCCGGAGCCAGCTCCCGGATGCGCTCGTAGGCATCGACCCCGTTGGGCGCCGTGCCGATCAGTTCGGTGCCCAGAGACGTCCAATCGATCATTTGCGAGATGCCGTCGAGGATGATTTTCTCGTCGTCGACGAGCAGCACCTTGTACATTCCCTATTCCCCCTCTTCGCGCGGCAGCGCCACAATGACTCGAGTTCTGCGTCCCGGCTCGCTCTCGATCCGCAAGCCGTACCGCTCTCCGAACGCCAGCTTGATTCTCTCGTCGATGTTCAGCAGTCCGATGCCTTTGCCTCTGGCCTTTAACTCGCCGCTTCGGAGCCGCTCCAGCGTATCCTCCGGCATGCCGGGGCCGTCGTCTTCCACGGAGACGAGCAGATCGTCGTCCGACAGCTCCGCGCGAACGACGATCCGGCTCTTCCCGATCGTCGGCTCGAGCGCGTAGTGGATCGCGTTTTCCAGCAGCGGCTGAAGCGTCAGCTTCGGCAACCGCAGGCCGAGCAGCTCGTCCGGCACGTCCAGCTCGAAGATCAGACGGTCGTCGAAACGGTATTTCTGAATCGTCACGTAGCTTTCCACCACTTCCAGTTCTTCCCCAAGCGTCAAAATTTCTTCCTTCATGCTGATGGAGTTACGCAGCAGGAACGCCAGCGACTCCACCATGCTCGAGATTTTCGATTGTTTATTGACTTTGGCGATCCAGTTGATCGACTCCAGCGTGTTATACAAAAAATGCGGATTGATCTGCGCCTGCAGCGCCTTGAATTCCGTCTCCTTGATCAGCAGCTGGTTCGCGTAATTTTCGGTAATGAGCGTATTGATCCGTTCGACCATCAGCCGGAACGTGCGGTGCAGCAGCCCCATCTCGTCCATCGACAGCGCAGACTCTTCCGCCGAGGGCAGATGCGCTTCCGCGAAATTCCCTTTCTCGGCCAGCTTCATGCGCGCGATCAGGCTGTCGATCGGCCGGGTCAGACTGCGCGAGAAACGGATGCCGAGCGGAATCATCAGCGCAAAGATGGCGATGAAGACGATGACGACCAGTTCCTTGATGAAAATGACCCGCTCGAAAATCTGATTAAACGGCGTAATGTTCAAATACGTCCAGCCCGTTCCCGACGAGCGCGTATAGGATATAAAGTACGTATGACCCTCGAACTCCTGGGTGAAATAGCCTTTGGAGGAACGGAGCGATCCGAGCACCTCTTGAGGGCTGAACAGAGGCTTCTGCGGGTAGATCACCTCTTCGCCGGCGAACAGAATCAAATCCCCTTCGGTGTCCGAAACCTGCTGGGCGATTTTGCCGATGTTCACGCGGATGAGCAGCGTGCCGAGAAATTCCAGATCGAAGTTCGTGTTGCTGAACGAACGAATGTCGCGGGCGGAAATCAAAGCGGCGTCCGGCGCCTCCGGGAAAAACCAGCGCATATCCCCTTCCGCTTCGCGGGTCGCCTGCTGAATCCGCTCGATTTTGCCCGGCTCGACGCGAGTCACATTGCCCGCTCCGTTCTCGGCGCCCCGGGAATCGAACAGTTGAATCGAATAGATAGAAGGCTCGGAGCCCGCATACGTGAGCAGTCGATCGATTACCTTCTGCCTAATGATGTGCAGGTCGTATTCCGAGTCGGAGTTTTTGATCGCCAGGAGCTGACTCTGAAGCTGAATGTCGGCGATAATGTCGTACGACATCTGCTCGATGCGAGCCAGCTTCGTCTCGATCGCGGCGGAGGACAGGTTCAGCACCTGCGCCGACTTGTCGTACAACTGCCGGTCGTAGATCGAGAAGGCGTACTGCTGCACCAGGAACGTAAAGGCGAAAGTGACTGCTATGATGCTCGCGATGAGCACCGACAGCTTGTTTCTGATTTTCATATGCCGTAACGATCGGAACACCGTCCGCATCATCGCTCTCCGCCTCCGTATCATTCAAGATGAACTCGTGAAGAAAGTATGCCATCCCCGACAAGCGCTGTAAAGCGGTTGCACGGCGGCGGAACAATCAACGCAGGTACATCGTCAGAGGCCACAGCCCCGCTTCGCGAATGCCTTCGGCAATGAGTTCCGCCATCCGAATAGCCCCTTGCTCTTGAAAATGTGTGTTATCCTCGATCCCGCCGGCAAAGTTCGCGAACTCTCCCGGTGCGCCGTGCATGAACAGCGCGCTCGCCGCCTCCGGACCGAGCTCCTCCAGCAGCCGCTTGCTCTTGTCCGCCAGGTCGATCAGCGGAACTCCGCGCTCCTCCGCGAGCTTCCGAACGGCTTCCGGATACAGCCCGTGCGTATCCCGGAGCCTGCCGTCCTCTTCAAAGTACCGTCTCTGCACGGAGGTGACGAGAACCGGATGCGCGCCTGCCTCCAGAGCTTCATCGATATACTTTCCCAAAAATTGAACATAAGTCGTTTCGGGGTCGGTATGCCGCGCCTCGTCCGTCTTCTGGTCGTTATGACCGAACTGAACGAAGACGTAATCGCCCGGCTTGATCTGGCGCAGCGCCTCGTCCCATTTTCCTTCGCCGATAAAGCTGCGCGAGCTTCGGCCCGACGCCGCGTGATTGGCGACGATGACGTCGTGCTTGAGCAGATGAGGCAGCATCTGTCCCCAGCCCGCGTAAGGATAGCCGTCGTCGGGCTGGTCCGCGACCGTCGAATCTCCGACCAGATGCAGCGCGATCGCATCCGGAGCCGCCGCGATTTCCAGCCAATTAATTCTCGGCGCCGGCCCCGAGAACTTCAGCTCCAGCCTGCCGCCGCGAACGCGGACGCCGACCGTCTCCCGGGCGAACTGTCCGGGAGGAACCCGGCGTCTGAGCAGCAGCAATCGCCCCGGAGCCGCCTTGATCGTCGTGCACGCCGGCAGCGTCCAGTCTCCCATTCCGAGCGTCACCGTATAATGGCCGTCAGGCAAGTCCACGCGGAACGCCGCCTCCGCCGGAATAATCAGGTCCCGCCACGGCCGGCCGGGTTCCCCGCGGTCTCTCGCCGTCACAGCTCCGTCTCCCGCGAATCCGTAACCGCGCTCCTCCGTATAGCGGCAATCCGCCGTCGCCTTGGTCCGGCCGGGCTCGGCCTCCCCGACGCCAAAATCGAATTTCCAACCGGTACAAGCCATTTGCGCGCACCTCCGTCACTTTACTTTTCACTATAAAGGAAAACCCGGAAAACCAAAGATCGATTTTCCGGGTTTTTTGTTTAAAAATCAGGGGGCTCTCCGGGCTTGCCGAAGTTCGGCGTTCCGTCCTCGTTCCAGCCGAACGACTGGGCGCGGGCGTGGCGGTTCGGATCGAACAGCGGATCGCCTTCGATGTCCCGATACGGACGGGCATGGTAGACAAGTATGTCCCGCTTGCCGTCCGGCGACGTCGTAAAGCTGTTATGGCCCGGACCGTACTGGCTCTGGTCGGGATTCGAATAGAAGAGAGGAGCCTCCGACTTTGTCCAAGATGCCGGGTCGAGCAGATCGCTTGCGTCCGATGCCGCCAGCAGACCCATCGCGTAATGGCTGTCCGTCGCGCTGCCGGAATAGCTGATGAAGATTTTGCCGTTCCGTTTCAGCACGGCGGCTCCCTCGTTCACCATGAAGCCGATGCTTTCCCAGGCCTGATCCGGCTTCGCGATCATCGTCTGCTCGCCTTCCAGCGTCCAGGGATTCGCAAGCTTGCCGATGTACAGATTGGTGTTGCCCGCGATCCGGGGATCCTTCTGCGCCCATACGAGGTAACGCGTTCCACCGTGCTCGAATGTCGTCGCGTCCAGGGAGAACGACTCCCAATTCGTCTTCAGCTGCCCTTTCTCGATCCATTCGCCTTCCATCGGATTCGCCGATTCGTTCTCCAGCACGTAAATCCGATGGTCGAACGGCTTCTCCTCCCTCGCCGCCGCATAGTACACGTACCACTTGCCGTCGATAAAGTGGATTTCCGGCGCCCAAATGTGCTTGCTCAGCGGACCGCTGTCCGGCTTGCGCCAGATGTCCGCCGTCTCGGCCCCGGCAAGGCCGTTCAACGACTTCGCCCGGCGCAGCTCGATGCGGTCGTACTCCGGCACGGAGCCCGTGAAATAGTAATAGCCGTCCGAATGCAAGATGACCCAGGGATCGGCGCGCTGCTCGATGAGCGGATCCCGAAGCTCTTCCTCCGAAGGCGAGCTCCGGGAGCAGCCCGTCATCGCGAGCAGGGCGGATAACAGAACCAGGATGAACGCCTTCGTTTCCAATCCTCGCTCGCGAATGCTCATCTTCCTCCCTTGGCGTCGGCGACCGGAGATCCGAACACCGGCATGCCGTTCTCGTCCCATTGAAGGATCTGGGCCCGCGCGTGACGGTTCGGGTCGTAGAGCGGATCTCCCACGATTTCCTTATAGTTGCGCGCATGATACACAAGCACGTCCGACCTTCCGTCCTCGGACACCGTAAAACTGTTATGGCCGGGGCCGTACTGTCCCGTCGCCTCGTTCGTCACGAACACCGGCCTTTCGGATTTATGCCAGCTTGCCGGGTCGAGCAGATCGCGGTTTTCGTCCGCCCAGAGCAGTCCCATGCAATAGTGGTGATCGGTGGCGCTGCCGGAATAGCTGATGAAAATTTTGCCGTTCCGCTTAAGGACCGCCGCCCCCTCGTTGACCAGGAATCCGATGACCTCCCAATCGTACTCGGGCTTCGTGATCATCACTTGCTTGCCCTCGATCGTCCAGGGATTGCTCATCGGAGCGATATACAGATTCGAGTTGCCCGGAATATCGGGATCCTTCTGGGCCCACACGAGGTAGCGGACGCCTCCGTGCTCGAACGTCGTCGCGTCCAGGGAGAACGACTCCCAGTTCGTCTTGATCTGCCCTTTCTCGGTCCAAGTTCCTTCGGTCGGATCGGCGGATTCGTTCTCCAGCACGTACATCCGATGATCGAACAGTCCTTCGTTCGTCTCGGTCGTATGGGCGGCGGCGAAATAGATATACCACTTGCCGTCGATAAAATGAATTTCCGGCGCCCAGATGTTCGCGCTGAGCGGCCCGCGCTCGCGCTTGCGCCAGCAGACGACCGGCTTCGCGTCGGCGATGCCTTGAATGGTGGCCGACTTGCGAAGCTCGATCCGATCGTATTCCGGCACGGAAGCCGTGAAGTAATAATAGCCGTCCGAATGCTTATAAATCCAAGGATCGGCGCGCTGTTCCACGACCGGATTCGAATATTCCGTCGCCTGCATTGCTGTTTGGTTTCCCATCTCATCCAACCCCGCTTAATCTAAATTGATTGCTTTCCTCTTTCGATGTTGTCTCGTCGTGATCAGCCTTTCACGCCGCCGACCGTCAAGCCGGAAATAAAATATCTTTGGAAAAAGACGAACAGGAGCAAAATCGGCAGGATCGCGATGACCGAACCCGCGATCAGAACTTGATAGTTGTTGCCGTACGGCGTGATCAGCGTGCTCAGACCGATCGGAATCGTCAGCATGTCGTTCGTGCGCAGCACGAGCATCGGCCACAGGAAGTTGTTCCAGTTGCCGAGAGCGATCAGAATCGTCATCGCCCCGAAGGCCGGGACCATAAGCGGAATGAAAATGCGGAAGAACATGCCGTATTCCGTACAGCCGTCGATTCGTCCGGCATCCATGAAGTCCTTCGGCAAGCCGCTGGCGTACTGCCGGAAGAAAAACGTAGGCAGCGGAGCCACCGCGAACGGGAGAATGACTCCCCACAGCGTGTTGATCATTTTGAATTGGATCATCAGCTTGTAGAGCGGCAGCATAATGATTTCCGTCGGCACCATCATCACGAGCAGGATCGCGACGAAAATCATGTTCTTGAACTTGAAGCTGTACATGGCCAGGCCGTACCCTACGAATGCCGAAAAGAACAACGATACGACCGAAGCGAGGATCGTAATGACGATGCTGTTCTTAAACCACGTGAAGTACGTATCCGCCGATTCCGTAAAGAGCGAGCGGTAGTTCTCGAAAGTAAACAGTTCCCAGTCGATCCTGTAGCTCAACCCGGAGCTGATCGCCAGCTTCGCCGGTTTTAACGACGCCACCAATATCGCGTAAAACGGCGTCAGCATCGCGATCGTGACGACGATGAACAGGAGCAGCATCAGCAGCGAAGAAGGAGTCAGCTTTTTTTGCGCTTTCACCGGTCAGTCCTCCTTCTTGAAGAGCCCGAATACTTTCAGTTGAATCAGGTTCAGCACAAGCATCAGTCCCAGCAGGGACAGGCCGATCGCGGAACCGAGCCCCATGTTGTTTTGTTCGAAGCCTTGCTGATAAATGTAGCCGACCATCGTCAGCCCCATGTCCTTCGGCGAGCGGTTGCCGCTCCACAGCGTAAAGCTCTCGATAAACATGGACAGACCGCCGAAAATGCTGATGGTCAGCACGTAGATGGACACGGGCTTCAGCATCGGAACCGTAATCTTGATGAACTTCTGCCATGCGGACGCCCCGTCGATCGAAGCCGATTCGTAGACGTCTTGCGGGATGTTCTGCAGACCGGACAGGAAATAAATGAGGTTCACGCCGAGCCAGCGCCATGTCGCCAACAGAACGAGCGACAGCATGCCCAGACGGGCGTCCGCCAGCCACTTCTGCGGCTCGATGCCGAACAGGCCGACGATCTGGTTCATGATCGCGGCGTCGGACTGGCCGAGCATCAGACGGAAAATCGTGCCTGCCACGACGATCGAGACGAGCGCGGGAACGAAAAAGGTGGATCGGAAAAAGTTCTTGAACGGCAACGCGCTCGAATTCAGCATGACGGCGAACACGAGCGGCACCGGAATTAGCACGATCAGCGTCAAAACGGTGTAGAGCAAGCTATTGTAAATCGCTCTGTAATAATGTTTGTTCAGCAGCTTTTCGTAATTTTCGAAACCGATATATTTCGTCGCTCCCGGCAATACTTCCTGAAAGCTCATCTGAACGGTCGAGATGACCGGGTAGGCGAAGAAGATCAGGAAAGTGAGGATAAAAGGCAGTACGAAAACGTACGGCGCGATGCGTTGATTGTAGAGGAAGCCGGTCTTTCTCGGCGCGGACGCTTTCGCGGTCGCGGTGCGATTCGGTTGGTTCACCACGCCAGTCTCCTTTCTGGAAAGAACCACTAGCCTGGCTGAACCCAGCGAGGCTAGTGATCCTAGAACGATAGGTTATTGAGCTCTTACTTCTTCCGCAACTTCCTTGAGCACTTTCGCGGGGTCTTCCATATCGTTCAACGTGCGGAACATGGCCGAACGTTTGACCGCATCGATGATCGCCGGCGTTTTCTCTCCAATATTGACCGGCTTGATTTCGTCCTTCACTTCGGACAGCATCGTGAAGATACCGTCGCCGAAGTATTCCGTGAACTTGTTCGGCTCGTTCAACTCGGGCATCGTCCACACCTCGGAGCGGATCGGGTCGAAGCCGAGCTCCGTCCAGAGGGCGATATTGCCTTCCTTGGACAATTTCGCGAACGCGAGGAATTCCTTGGCGAGATCTTGCGCTTTGGACTGCTGCGTAACGACTGTGCCTGTGCCGCCCATGCCCGCGGAACGAGCGCCGCCTTCCGTCCAGGCCGGCATTGGCTTGATGATCATTTTACCTTTAAGCTCCGGCATGTTGTCGATGAACCGTCCCATGTACCACATCGGCATCCATATAGAGGCCGCGCCCCCTTGGTTCATGAACGCCCAATATTCCTCGGAGTGGTGGAAGCCGCCCGGAGCAGGCACGGCGATTTTTTCCTTCACGAGATCCTGCAAGTATTGCACAGTCTTGATGTTCACGTCGCTGTCCAGCGTGACGCTTCCGTCCTTGCCGAGGAAGTCTCCGTCTTGCTGCGCGATGAGCGGCCACAACGACCACTGCTCCGTCGTTTCGACCGTCGCCATCGGCACGCCGGTCTTCTCGAGAACCGTTTTGCCTGCGGCCTTATAGTCGTCCCATGTCTTGATGTCGTCCGGATTGACTCCGGCTTTATCAAGGATTTCTTTGTTATAGTAGATAACCGACGCGCCTACGTGATAATCGACGCCGTAGTATTGGCCGTCCTTCGCGTAGATGTCGAAACGGGACTTGACCAAATTGTTCAACTCGGGCTCTACGATGTCGTTAAGCGGAGCGAGCTGAGGGGTGCCTTTCAGATAGTTCGCAAATTTACTGATCTCGATGTCGGATAGATCCGGAGCGCCAACGCCCGTCTGAAGCGCGACGAGCAGCTTATTGTGCATATCGTCGTAAGGGAACGTATTGCCTTCGAATTCGATCGGTTTGTCCGGGTGTTGCTCGTTCCATCTTTTCGCCATTTCTTCGTAATATCTCT
>NZ_JBEPYQ010000079.1:0-33918 GCF_041641335.1 Cohnella sp.
CCGCAACCGTAAAACATTGAACGACTTACAGCCGTCTTGACGGTGCATCGCGGGCATGTCCCGTGTTGCAGGGCTGTTGTCAACCAGCCTAATGTAACGCCACGCCAAGGAAGGAGCCGCAAGGCGTTTGCACTTCCGGGCAGTTACAAGCTCCCGCCTCTATAGGCGGTGGTCGTTGACGGATAACACCCTTTCAATGCTCTGTTTTGTCGACTAACGGATCCGTTAATTGACATTATAAAAGCAGTGCTATCATAATGTAAGAAGGCAAAGCGGTTTGATGTAATCCGAAGGAATTGACTAACTAACCTTTTGTAAGCGGATGATCGAATTGTCCAGCGAATCTTCCGAATCGGCTGCTCCCTTCCCTAACATTTGCAACGCATTGATCATTCTCGGCTCCAAGTGGACGTTTCCCGTATTGGCCGAACTGGCCGCCGGGCCGCTTCGGTTCAAGCAGCTGCAGAGAAATACGAAGGTGATCAATACCCAGTCTTTGACCGATACGCTGCGTTTGCTGGAGAGAGCGGGCGTCGTGCGCAGAGAGGTATTCCCTACTGTTCCAGTTACGGTGGAGTACTCGCTGACGGAGAGCGGCAACGACTTTCGCTCGGTGCTCGGGGAAATGGACCGGTGAGCGACGAAGTGGGGCAGATTGAAGAGTCGTTAGCGAACAGAATCGAGTAATGCGTGCCGTTTAGATTAAAAAAATGGCGGCGCAAGAACTCGCGCCGCCATTTCTCAATTGTCGCACTCAATCCGATTGAGGCATCGCTTTTAACTCCACTCTCCGAGTCCCCAAAGGACGGACCCTGCCATTAATACAGCGTCCGGAGGGATTCCGCCTTGAACGTCTGCAGCTCGTCGAATCGGCCGTCGCGAATTTTCGCGGCCCAGTGCGGGTCGGCCAGCAGCGAACGGCCCACGGCGACGAGGTCGAACTGCTCCTGTTCCAGCCGCTCGATCAGTTCGCCGATGTCGGATACGTCCGAGTTTTGCCCGCGGAAGGCTCCTCCGAATTCGGCGTCAAGGCCGACGGAGCCGACCGTGATCGTCGGTTTGCCGGTCAATTTCTTCACCCATCCGGCGAGATTCAAGTCGGACCCCGGAAATTCCGGTTCCCAGAAGCGGCGCGTCGAGCAGTGAAAAATGTCCACGCCAGCTTCGACGAGCGGCGCAAGAAACTGCTCCAGCTCCTCCGGCGTCTTTGCCAGCTTGGCATCGTAAAATCCCGCCTTCCATTGGGAAATGCGCAGGATGATCGGAAAGTCCTCGCCTGTCGCCCGTCTGCATGCTCTGACGATATCGGCCGCGAACTTCGTACGGGAGACGAGATCGCCTCCGTACTCATCGTCCCTGCGGTTCGTCTGCTCCCAGAAAAACTGGTCGATCAAATAACCGTGCGCGCCGTGCAGCTCGATACCGTCGAACCCGAGGCGCTTCGCCTCCCCGGCAGCCCGGCCGAACGCTTCCACGATCGATTCGATCTCTTCCGCCGACAGCGGTTCGTTCGTCTTCTCTCCCGTTAAGGTAAGACCCGAAGGACCGACCGACGGCGCTTCCGGATTCGGGAGAGAGCCGTTTTGGCGCGTCATGCCGACATGCCAGAGCTGCGGCACGATTTTGCCTCCTGCCTCGTGGACCTCGGAGACGACCTTCGCCCAGCCCTCCAACGACGCTTCGCCGTGGAACAATGGGATATTGGGGTCTCCCGTCCCCGCCGGATGGTCGATGATCGTGCCTTCGGTGACGATCAATCCGACTCCGTTCTCCGCCCTGCGCCGATAATAGGCCGCCACGTCCGGCCCCGGCACACCTCCCGGGGAACGGCTCCGAGTCATCGGAGCCATGACGATCCGATTGGACAATTGAAGCTTCTCCGACTCGAAAGGCTTGAATAACGTATTTGCCGCACGCTGCTGCGTGCCGTAGGTTTCTTTGCTCACTTTGCAACCTCCAATTTAATTATTCTGTATATATATAAATATAGATATACACAAACCCAAGCAAAAACGCCTTTGGCGTCCTCTAGACGCAAAATCGAGTTGTTGTCGGAGGTGAATCAGAAAAGTATATCGAATTTTATCCTTTCTGATTCACCGAAAAAAGATCAGCTAGAGACAATCTTGAAGCCGTGCGATAAACTGGCGGATTCCCTCTTCATTTCGCCGGTAATACGTCCATTGGCAGTGCCTTCTGGATTCCAGCAAACCCGCCTGCTGCATCTTCACAAGGTAGCCCGATATGACCGATTGAGCGAGTCCTGCTTTATCCGCGATTGCTCCTACGCATATCCCCCCCTGGAAATCGCAGTCCGCAGGCATATGGCTTTGCGGGCCGAAATGCCGTTCAGGCTCTTTCAACCACTCCAGTATGCGAATTCTCGTCTCGTTCGACAGCGCCTTGATGATCGATAAAGTATCCATGAGCTTAGTATATCTATTTTTCTAGAAATGTAAATATATCTGGTGGTGGCTCGGATTACAGCGTCTCGACGATATCGCCCGCAACGAGCGAACCGATCGAACCGCGGTTCGAGGCGGCGTCACAATCGTTTCGGCCTTGCGAGGTCTCCATGACGAGAATTCGCCGGAGGCGATCGTTTCGGCGACCATGTTCAGCGCATCCGCATCAAGAACAAGCGGCGCGATCACACCGCTCCACAGCTCCCGCAGCCACAGCGAGTCTCCCGCCCAGCGGCCGAGGCCCGGGCCCGCAACGACGGCTTGCTTCCCCGCCGCGCTTGCCGTGATCTCCCTACCGCTCGTCCCGCGCCACTCTCCGTTCCCGTCGTCGGCAACGCCGAAGAGCATCGCTTCGGGAAGAGGACAAAAGTTTATGACATTAAATACTTCCCGACCTTACTCGCCAACCGTTCGCTCTCTTCGTTCAGCTTCAGTAAATTCCTCGCCGCCGAAGCCGTCTGCTCCTTAACCGTCCCGATGCCGTCGACTCCGTCGAAGTACCGGTTCAGGAAGTGCAGGAACACGTCGAGCGTCCGCAGCCGGATCAAGCCCGGAATCGCCTCGGCTTCTTCCCGGCTCAGCCGCAGCCGCCTTCCCGCGCCGCGCAGAAACGCGTCGATCATCTCCGGTCCGTTGTCCGCGTCAAGAAAACCGGAGACGACGACGGCGATCTCCATCGCCCGAAGGTCCCGCGTGCAAAACTCGAAGTCGAGAATCGCCCCGATCGTTCCGGCATCATCCGCCGCGGCGAGGCAGTTCGAGAAGTTGATATCGCCGTGGATCAGCTGATGCGGAAGCGAGCGAAAGCGCGGCAAATAAGCCCGGAAAGCGGCCAACTCCTCCCCGACCAGCCTCAGTGCGGCCGCTTCTTCCCGCAGCTTCGCAGGCGGCTCCCCGCAAAATGCCGTCACCTTGTCCGGCGTGCACCAGGAGTACGACGACTCCATCTCGTAATAGGGGGCGTACGCGGGAGCTCCGGGCAGCTCCAACGCGGCCAAGGCATGAGTCAGCTCTCCGGTCGCCTCGCCCAAGCTTTCCGCCGCGGTGACCGCTCCCTCCGCCGGACGCTCTCCTTCAATGTAAGCGAACAGGCAGGCCAGCCGCTCCGTTCCGTCCTCCAGCCGAACGATCGTGCTCCCATCTTCGCACGCGGCCGGATTCGGTACCCGAAACGAAAGATTAACCTCATTAAGTTTCTTCAGCAGCAAATGCTCGAAGCCGATTTTCTTCTCGTCCTTATGCGTCTCGTAAATTCTCAGCACCCATCTGCGCCCGTCCGCGCGGACGAAACGCGTCGTATTGTTCCAGCCCGTGTGCCCTCGCTCGATCTCCCAGCTTCCGTCCGGGAAGTAGCGTCGCAAAATGGAATCGAATGGCAAGCTTGTTCCCACTTTCCTGCGTTTTCTTCGTTTGATCACCGCTGATGACCGCGCCCCGCCGTTACTCCTTCGCATCCTCTGCATCCGTAGCTCCAGCCGAAGGCTCGCCAAGCAGCGGCGAATACATCATCAGCGCATCGTTTTGCGCGATTGGCTCCTCCGTCAGCCATTCGCCTTCGGCCGTATAGACGTCGCGGTAAAGCTCATTGTGCCGAACGTAGCCGCCCCATGGCTCCAGCGTAATGCGATGATTTCTCTCCCGCACCTCGTACCGGTAACGCCCCGGCTGCTCCGCATACCATGCTCCATGCAAATATTCGTTATCCATGCTTAAACGGAGCTGATACGTTGACGTCGTGCGATTTGTAATCCGCAAATCCAAATAATTATAAGAGCAAGTAGCGCCGCTCCCGAATGGCTGAGTCCGCGAAGCGTCGGGAAACACGTCGTAGCTGTGCCGATGCCTCTCCGTCACGGTCAGCTCGGTATGCAGCGTCATCCAATAGATGAGGTTGGACAGCTGGCACAGACCGCCGGCCAGTCCCGTCCGCACCTGCCCGCAGAACAGAATCATGCCGTCGACGTAGCCCTTGCGTCGCGTCGGCCTGCCAATCGAGCGCCAGTAGGACAGCGTCTCTCCCGGATGCAGCACAATTCCGTCCAGCCGGGGCAGCGCCGCCCGCAGATTTATGACTTTGCTGCGCTGCAGCTCCATGTCGGAGTCGGCGAGCTTCCGAATAAGCGGCGTCCGGTGCTGCGCAACGGCAAAAGGCAGCCGATCCAGGCTCCTCCGCTTGGCGAATCGAACTCCTCCGAACATCCATTCCCCATAGCGGCGCATCGAATAGTACCACTTGCCGGCTTTAAGCCGCAGCGGCGAACGCGCGATCGGCCGAAGCTGAGGCTTCACGACTCATTCGCCCCTTTTTTCCAATCGGACCTCAGCAGCCCCATCTGAATGACGTCCCAGTAACGGCCGTTCTTATACTGGCGCTCGCGCAGCCGTCCTTCCTGCACGAATCCGCAGCTTGCGTAGCACCGGATGGCGCGCTCGTTGAAGTCGTACACTTCGAGCTCCAGACGGTTCAGGTTCATCTCGCGAAAAGCGAAATCCACCAGCAGCCGCATCGCCTCCGTGCCGTAGCCGCGCCCCATATGCTCGGTCGATCCGATGACGATGCCGATTTTGCCGACGCGGTTTTTCCAATCGATCGAATCCAGGTTCACCTGTCCGATGTAGGCTTCCGTGGCGAGATCGGCAATGACGAAGCCTCTGGCGTCCGTATTGCCCTCCAGCATCGCTTCCAGATAAGCCTCGGTCGATTCCTGCGCATGGGGGTACAGAAAAATGTCCGACAGATGGCAGACGATGTCCGGATCGTTCACCCAATGGCGAATCCACGGCAGATCGTCCTTCCGGTACTCTCTCAGCATCACGTTTGTTCCTGGCAATCTCGGCATGCTCATTCCTCCCCGAGCTTCGGATCGTCGAGCAGAATGCCCTGATCGATCGATTTTTGCACGATTTCCTGCGTAAACGCCCACAGCGTCTCCGATGTCTGCCGAACGGGCTCGAGCCGCTTCAGCACCTGCGAGCGCACGATGCCGTTTTTGCGCCAGCTCACGCCTCCGGTATAGTAATTATGGATGACAGGCTGCAGCCGGTCGAGCGCCGAAGCGTACTTCGCCTCCGCCGTCTCCCCGTCCTCGAACTCCCGCCACAGCGTCGTCCATTCCTCCCGCTGATCGTCCGGCAGCAGGCCGAACAGCCTGTCCGCCGCCGCTTTTTCGCGAGCCTCTTTATCTTCGTAACCCCGAGTGTCGTAAGCGAACGTGTCGCCCGCGTCGATCTCCACGAGGTCGTGCAGCAGCAGCATCCGGATGACGCGGTTCAGATCCAGCGACGGATCGTCGGCGTGCTCCAGCAGCAGCGCGGACCATATGGAGACGTGCCAGCTGTGCTCGGCCGAATTTTCAAGCCTGCTCTTGTCGATCAGATACGTTTTGCGAAGCACCGATTTCAATTTGTCGATTTCCACCAAAAAAGCGAGCTGAGCGCTCAACCGATCGTTGCCGATCCATACGTCTTTCGTCATCTCTATTCCCTCCGCTCTCTATTGCCCTATTGTACCATGCGAGAATGCGTCCGGCCCATCCTAAGGCCATGTTCATATTCAGTTCATATTCTCGGCGCACAATAGGAGCGAGATTAGGAGTAACCTCCTCCGCGTGCCGATGGTGGCATTTCGGCTTCGTTAAGCGGATAATGAAACCTATCATGCAAGTTCGTACCCCAAACCGATGGAAAAAGGAGGCGCTGTCCATGACCCGAATACTCGTCGTCGACGACGATCCGCACATTCGCGAATTGGTGGAAGTGTTCCTCGTTCAGGAAGGATTCGAGGTCGTTACGGCGACCGACGGCATGCACGCGCTCGAGCAGCTCGAGTCGACTCCGGCGGATCTGGTCATTCTGGACATCATGATGCCGCGCATGGACGGCTGGGAGCTGTGCAAGGAGCTTCGCGAGCATTACGATATGCCGCTGCTCATGCTGACCGCCAAAGGAGAAACGATGCAGAAGATCAAAGGCTTCCAGCTCGGAACAGATGACTACATGGTCAAGCCGTTCGAGCCCGTCGAGCTGGTCGCGCGGGTCAAAGCGTTGCTGAAGCGCTATCGGATCTCGATCTCCCAGAACGTCACGGTCGGAACCGTCGTATTGAATCGGCAGACGTACACGCTGCAAGCCGGCGAGCAGGCACTCACCCTTCCTCTTAAAGAATTCGAGCTGCTGTTCAAGCTGGCCAGCTATCCGGGTAAAACCTTCTCCAGAGAGCAGTTGATCGAGCAAATCTGGGGCTTCGATTACGAAGGGGACGAACGGACGGTAGACGTCCATATCAAGAGGCTGCGGGAGAAATTTCCGGACGGCCAGCACGGTTTCCGCATCGCGACGATCCGGGGCTTGGGCTATCGCTTGGAGGCAACGCCATGAGGCGACGAGACGCTCCACCCAGAGGCAGGCCCGAATTTTCCGGGCACGGACGGAGACGGGGAGGCCAGCATTTCAACGTATTCCGGGAAAATATAGAGCACCGGAAGCGAATGAAGGAGCTGGGCAAGGATTTTCGCCCTTCCCGCAAGTGGCTGATCTTCATTTTCGCGCAGCTTCATGTCGGACTGGCGATCTGTTGGCTGCTCTCCCATCTCGTGCTCGATACCGTCTACGCCAAGTGGTTTCCGCAATACGAGGATACGCTGCTCCGCCAGTATTTTACGTTCGTGCTGACCATGTTCTTCCTATTCGTCGCCGCGAGCCTGATTCGGCTGTTCTTTGCGCCCCTCCGCCGACAGATGGAATGGTTCATGCAGATGATCCATGCGATGAAGCAGCTGTCCAAGGGCAACTTCAACGTAAACCTGGACGCGAATCCTCGTTTCATGGGCCAATTCGGTCCTCTTGTTACAAGCTTTAACGAGATGGCCAGTCAGTTGAACCATATGGAGCAGATTCGCCAGGAGTTCATCTCCAACGTCTCGCACGAGATCCAATCTCCGCTTACGTCGATCGCCGGCTTCGCCCGTGCGCTGCAGCGCGACGACCTCGCTCCCGAGACGCGCAAGCATTACCAGAACATCATCGAGACCGAGAGCAAGCGGCTGTCGCGGATGAGCGACAATCTGCTAAAGCTGACGTCGCTCGAATCCCGGCAGCATCCGTTCGAAACAAAAACCTATCGGCTGGACAGACAACTCCGTCACCTTATTCTCAGCTGCGAGCCTCAGTGGCAGGACAAGAAGATCGAGATGGATGTCGACTTGCCGGAGTGCTCGCTGACGGCCGACGAAGACCTGCTGAGTCAAGTATGGGTTAATCTGCTTCACAACGCCATCAAGTTCGCTCCCGAGGGCGGAACGATCGGCGTTCGCGTGTCGAAGGTCAACGATCGGATCCGTGTGCTCATTACCGACGACGGCCCGGGCATATCGGAGGCTGCTCTCCCCCATATTTTCGAGCGGTTCTACAAAGAGGACAAAGCCCGGACGCGCGCGGGGGGCGGCAGCGGCCTGGGACTGTCCATCGTCAAGAAAATCGTCGAATTGCACGGTGGAGAAACGTTCGCCTACAACCTCTCCCCTTCCGGCGCCGCTTTCGCAGTCGACTTGCCTTTCTCCCGAGCGGACTCCCCGCCATAAGCAAGAGGGGCTGTCCCATAGTAGGGACGTACAAAATTAGCGATAGGTGAATGTCGGAGACGATTCAGATCATAAAAAACAGGCTTCCGGCATCTAGGCCGGAAGCCTGTTCAGCATATAACGAAGGAACAAAGCTTGAAGCTCCCGCGAGGATCGCGTTCTCGTCTTGCCCATCATGCAGGCCAGCCGGTTGTTCAGCGCTTCCGGCTCCATTTTCGCGTACATCACGATCTCCTCGTCTGACAGCCCGTACAAGAGACAGAGCTTAAACGCCGTCGTCTCCCCTGCCGTAAAACCGTATCGTTCTCCGAACTCCTCGCACAATCGGACGGAACGGGCGTCATCCGTCGTTACGACTTCCCAATCCGTCATCATGGTCGCCACGATACCGAACTCCTCTCGAATTTGCAAGATAGATCTGTCGAAATCTGACTTCATTAGATATGATAGAATCAATGTATTAGAAGATTTAGGCAGGATGTATTTGTTTTGTATGAAAATGTCTAATCATTTTCCAACGATATCCTTAAATACGGAGGTTCACGACATGTTCCGCTCTCTTCGCTTCAAGATCGCCGTCGCTCTTATCGTCCTCAATTCGATCTCGTTCGTCGCGATGAGCTTTATCAACTACGAAACCTCCAATAAACAGATGAACGACCAGCTCGTTCGCCATCGTCTCGCCAGCTTGACGAGCACTGTCAGCAACTTGAACGCCATGCTCTCCCTGCGCATGAAGGAAGCCGAGCTGCTCAGCCATTCGATTCCGATGCGCTTGCGAACTCCGGAAGAACGCCTCGCTTATTTGAACAGCGCGGTGTCCCTGACCGACCTGCCGGCCAGGCACATCGGCTTCGCATCCCTGACGGGCAGAATGACGTTAACGAACGGTGAAGCGCTTCAAGTATCCGAGTTCTCTGCCTTCCGCCAAGCGCTTGACGGCAAGAGCGCCTTCGCCGCAATGATGCTGGACTCGACGGGTTATCCCGTGCTGTGGCAGATGGTTCCGTTTCACGATCCCGACAACCGGCTGATCGGCGTCATCGGTTTCGCATTGGATGCCCCGCTGTTGTTCTCCAGACATCTCAACGTGGATTCGGGCGATTACAAGGACAGCGCGTTGATCTTGATCGACCGGGACACGAACTTGCTTCACTACACGGACACCTCCCTCATTCTGAGAAGAAACTACGTCACCGACGAACCCGCCGTCGTCGAATTCGCGCGGCAGCTCCAAGGCAGCGATCACGGCTACGGGGAATCCATGCTGTTCGGGCGCGTATTGAAAATGTTCTACGTCAAAGTGCCGAACACAGAGTGGTACGCGGTCTACTCGGTGTCCAAGAGCGAATTTGAAGCGCCGCTGCGGCATTCGCTCTGGCTGAACATCTCTCTGATCGCAGCCACCGAGCTCTTATTAAGCTTGTTCCTGTACGCCGTCACGCATCGATCGATTCTGCGAAGGCTCAAACAGGTCGTCGCCGTGACCCAGAAAGTGGCGGCCGGGGATTTCTACCCGAGCCCCTTGTCGATCAAGAGCAAGGACGAAATGGGCATGCTGGCAAGCTCAGTCAACGGCATGATCGACAATTTGCAAGAGCTGTTCGAACCCTATCAAGCTTTCATCCGGCACAATCAGTATGCTATGATTGTAACGGATTCCCAATTCATAATTACCTCTTACAATCAACGCGCAGAGGAAATGCTGGGCTACGGAGAACACGAAGTCATCGGAAGAAAGTCCCTGCTCCTCTGGCACGATCAAGATCAGTTGCAAGAACGCGCGACCTACTATTCGCACAAGCTGCAAAGCCGGGTGAACTCGGATGAATCCGTCTTGTTCCTGATGCCGCGCAAAGGCTTTTTGCCGGATTGGGAATGGACCTGGATCAACCGCGAAGGCGCGCGCATGCTCGTATCGTTGAACACAAGCATCATCCGCCATCCGGACGGAACCGCCAAAGGCTATGTGCTCATCGCCAGGGATGTCAGCGAGATCAAACAAGCGGTCGCGACGAACACGAGGCTCTTCGAAATTATGGACAGCGCGCACGATATGATCGCTTCCTTCGACGTGCGCGGCCAGATCTTCTATTTGAACAAAGCCGGCCTCACCTTCCTCGATATCGCCGCTTTGAATGAAAACAATAATCGGCTCAACCAGTATATGCCCATTCCGATGACGGTCCGCTTCGCGGAGGGACTGTCGGCGGCGCGGGCGCACGGGTACTGGCAGGGAGAGATCGATTTCACGACCTCAAGCGGCCGCATTCAGACGACTTCGATTACCGTCGTAGCCCATCAAACAGATGACGAAAAGGAAATCTACTATTCCACGATCGCTCGGGATATTTCCCACCAGAAGGAAATTCAGCTGCAGCTTCTGAGCGCCAAGGAAGATGCCGATCGGGCCAACGAAGCGAAGAGCTCTTTCCTCGCGAGGATGAGCCACGAGATTCGAACCCCTCTGAACGGGATCATCGGCTTGACTCATCTTCTTCAACGGCTGGAGCATACCGAGCTGCAAGCGAACTACCTGAAGCAGATTGCCTTGTCCTCCGACAACCTGCTTAGGCTGCTTAACGACATTCTCGATTACTCCAAGCTGGAGGCGGACAAGCTGACGATCGAGAACGTGCCGTTCGAGCCCGAAGATCTGCTGCAGAAGCTGAGCGGCCTCTTCTCCGTGCTGATCGGTCCGAAGCCGGTCGACTTCATTATGCGCGCCGATCCGCGCATTCCGGATTGGTTGATCGGCGATCCTACGCGCCTAAAGCAAATTTTGCTTAATTTGGGCAGCAACGCGATCAAATTCACGAACATCGGGCTGATCGAACTTTCCGTATCCGCGGTCGAGGTCGACGAGTATCAGGCGAAGCTCGCCTTCTCTGTGAAGGATACCGGCATCGGCATGACCGAGCAGCAGCGCGAACGCCTGTTCGAACCGTTCATGCAGGCCGATGAGAAAACAAGCCGCAAGTACGGCGGAACCGGACTCGGACTCGTTATCTCCCACACGCTGGTCGAACGGATGGGCGGCACGATTGCCGTGGAGAGCGAGTATCAAGTCGGAAGCGAGTTTACGTTCGAATTGACATTTCCCGTAAGCGCGGATCGGCCGATTGCGGTCAAGCCGCAGTTCCCGGGGCTGAAGGTCATCGTGCTCGAAGATCACGACCAAGTCGCCGAGCATTGGCGCGTTCTGCTCACCTCCTTCGGATGCGAGACGGTCGCTTTGTCTTCTTGGCGGCAAGCTCGGCTGCTGCTGCAGGAATCCCGTTGGGACGCGATTGTCGTCGACATGGAGTGCGGGGATATGCATGGAGAAGACACGTGGATGGAATGGAAATCAGAGCTGGACGCGGCAGGCGTGAAGGCGATTGCGTCCACGACGCTCTCCGGACACGACGCCCTCTATCAGCTTCCGGACGCTTATCGTCCCGAGGTCGTGCTTGTCAAGCCGTCTTCCGCGCTGCCGATTCGGCAAGCGCTGCAAGTCGTCAGCAGCTCCTCTCGAACGTCGGCCGATCGCCACTCCGTTCTACCGGCTTCGGATTCCGGCAAGGCGGGGTCCGTCGAAGACGCGAACGCCCGCATCTGGGTCGTCGACGACCAATCGATTAACCGGATCGTCGTGAAGCAGCTGCTGGATTCGCAAGGTTATGAAGCTTTATTGCTGGAAAGCGGAACAGAGGCCGTCGAACTGATCGAGTCGGAGCAAGCGGCGGCCGACTTGATTTTGATGGATCTGCATATGCCGGACATGGATGGCATCGAGGCGACCGTGCGCATACGCAAGCTGCACGACAAGGAACGCTTGCCTATCGTCGCCGTAACCGCCGACGTAACGCCCGAGATGCATGCCCGCTGCCGCGACGCGGGCATGAACGATATCGTGACGAAGCCGATCGAACCCGGCGTCCTGTACGCCTCTATCGGCCGATGGCTGCCCGGCGGGGGCCTCTCTCCGTCACTGCCCAGCCCGGTTCCGATCGGCGAGGCCGTCGGCCCGTCGTGGCCCAACCTGCCCGAGCTGAAAGCCGGAGTCGCACTGCAGCGGATCGGCGGCAAAGAGCAGCTCTATATGAAGCTGTTGGACAAGTTCATGGCGCAATATTCCGATTTCCAGCAGCAGTTGGACCGGCTTCGGGAGGACGGGAAGATGAACGATGCGATCCGGCTCGCTCATTCGCTGAGCGGTTCCGCGGGACACCTCGGAGCGTTGGCCATCCAGGAAGCTGCGGCGACGCTTGAGCGCTCTCTTCGCGGCGAAGATCGGGTAGCGGAAGCGGAGGAACGGCTCAACCGGTCTCTGGAAACCGGAATAAAGACGATGAATCGTCTTCTTAATGAAAAAAGGAGTTAGACGAACGACTGACCGCATTATATAATAGACATGCGAGCGCAAATGTTAGCAAAATATGAGCATTCCTAACATTTTACTTAAAGGGTGTGACATGACGTTGACGAGAGTGCTTGTAATTGAAGATGATCCAATCATCGGAGAGATGCTCACCCTCTACCTCACCGAAGAAAATTTCGACGTTCAACGCGTGGAGACCGCGCGCGACGGCAAGCAAGCGCTTGACACCTTTAAGCCGGATATTTTGTTGCTTGACCTGATGCTGCCCGATGCGAGCGGGACGGAGCTTTGCGCGGAATTCAGGCAGCTGACGGCCATTCCGATCATCGTCATTTCCATGAAGCCGTCCGTTACGGTTCGCATTCAGGCGATCAGCTACGGCGCGGACGATTTTCTCGTCAAACCGTTCAGCATGCAGGAGCTTAAAGTTCGCATGGAAGCGGTGCTCCGCCGGACATTGAACTTGACTCCGGGCGCCAAGACGGTCGCCTCCCAGCAGCCGTACGACCCGCATCATGCCGCCTCCTCTCCCGGAAGCGGACTGACGCTTGATCTGGAACGGCGCACGATCGTGCTCGACGGCGAACATATCGAGACGACTTTCTCCGAATACGAGATTATGAAGCTCTTCTATCAGCATCCGAATCGCGTCTTCAGCAGAGAGGAATTGATTAACGCCGTTCGCGGCATCGACTCTTTCATTAACGATCGTGCAATCGATGTTCACGTCACCAACTTAAGGCGCAAGCTGGAGAGAAACCCCAAAGAACCGCAGTATATCAAAACGGTTTGGGGAGTAGGCTACAAATTCATGAATCCATAGATCCATCGACTACATAGTTGCAAAAGAACTTCCGGACTTCGCTTTCGGGCGCTAATCGGGAAGTTCTTTTCTTTTGTCAACGGCGCACATCCTTTCCTAACAATTTCCTTAATACTTTTCCTGTAATTTCCTTAATGATTAACATTCAAACTGAAGTGGGTTTTTCTATGTCCGCGACTCCGCCGAATTCGCACACGCGGATACCGTTCATGCATGGGGAGTGATGACTGTTGATGAACTGGCTTAATCTGATCGGACTCATGCAGCATATGGCCGTCGTCATCCTGTTTCTCGTGATCGGTAATCGCCTGTATCCTTCGGCGATTCACCGAAAGGTCGCGCTTAAGAACGGAATGCACGGTCTTCTCTTCGGAACCGCGGGCATTCTGACGATGCTTATCCCTTTCCAGGGAGGGGCGGGAACGCTCGCTCCCACGTATCATATCGTCGCGGCGTTGGCGGCTTGGGTCGGCGGACCGTTGTCCGCGCTCGTCTCCGCAGGGTTGATGCTCGGCGTGCGGGTCGCTTTGGGCGGCGTAGGCATGGAGACCGGTATCGTCGCTGTCGGGCTCTCTTCCGCGATCGGCCTTGTCTACCGGCGTCTTCGTCCGGCCGACGGCGAGAGCTCCCTCCGTCTCGTTCACCCTGCGCTGATCGGCGTGCTCGTCTCCGCCGCTTGCATGGGCTTGGCTGCAATTATGCTGCCCGAGGAAATTCGTTCGACCTGGCTCTGGCGCAGCGCTCCGAGCACGATTGTCGTCTTCCCCGTCTCTTCCATGCTCTTTCACTACTTCATGAACTCGGAATGGACGAGAAAACGCCGCTACGCCATCGACGAGAAGAGCGGCCTGATGTCCTCCGCGCTGTTCGTCCAACAGATCCGCAAATGGATAGACGCGCGCACTCCCTTCTATCTCGCATTACTTGATATCGACGGCTTCAAGATCGTTAATGACATTAATTGTGAGCTGTCGAGAGCCCGTCTGCTGAATCAAGTCGGCCAACGTCTGAAAAACTGGATGCCAGACAACGCTTTGGTATGCAGGCTGGAGCGCGAGGAGTTTCTTATTGTCATGACCGATCCTTCGTTTCGCAAGCTTCCCGACGTCTCGCTGGAAATTTGGGACGAATTGCAAACGCTGTTATCGTCCCCCTATTCAGTGGACAGCCAGCTCTATCATCTAACGCCCCATATCGGAGTGACGGCGTATTGGAACGAAGCGGTTACAGTCGAGGAATTGCTCCCGAGAGCGTACGCGGCGCTGCAGCATGCCAAGGATTCGGGCTTGCAGCAAGTCGTTCAGTACCACGAGAAGCTGACGATGCAGATCCGGCGCCGCACGATGATCGAAGTGCACGTCCGCAAGGCGCTGCAGCAGAATGAGCTGCATCTGCAGTATCAGCCGCAATACGAGGTGCAGTCGGGGCGGCTAAGAGGATTCGAAGCGTTGCTGCGCTGGGAGCATCCGGAGCTGGGCAAAGTCGAGCCCAAAGAGTTCATCCCGCTCGCCGAAAGCACCCAATCGATGCTCTCGATCGGCCAATGGGTAGTTCGACAAGCGTGTCTGACGCTGATGCGGGTCGCTCCGTCCCCCTCTTCTCTGACGATATCCGTAAATCTATCCGCCTCTCAGCTGCTTGATCCTGGATTTGTCGACATCGTCGAACAGGCGCTCTCCGACACCGGCATCGAACCGTATCGTCTGGAGCTCGAGATCGCGGAGCATACGCTCGCCGGTTCCTTCGACAAAGCCGAGTTGCCGATGAAGCGGCTCCGGGCTTTCGGCGTCAGGCTTGTGCTCGACGATTACGGGCTGGGGACGACTACTCTACCCCAGCTACGCAGACTGCCCGTTCAGGCGATCAAGATCGACAATAACCTCATGCTGGAAACCGCCGGAGCTTCCGCTCGAGAGTTGAACGATTCCTTGTTCGAATCGCTTAAGCTTCTGCCCTGCGAGATCGTCGCGACGAGATTGGAAACGTACGAGCAGCTCGCCTTCTACAAAAAGCACGAATGCCATTACGCGCAAGGCAATCTGCTGGGACGGCCGATGGACGGCGAGCTTCTGCCGGCTCTAATCGGCGGCGTGCAGCTGGCGTAACGGCCGGCCCGCGCCGACCGCTTAGAGCCAGCCCATTCTCTCGCGCAGAGATGTAATATGCGCGACGTGGTGGCGGCCATGCCATGCATACATTCCGAGCGCGTAATCGAGCCGGCTGACGGATTGCGACGCCGGATGAAAGAACGTTCTGGCGAAATCCGCTTCTCTCATGCCCCTCAGCAGGAACACCCACCTGGCATGCAGCGCCGTCGCGAAGTCGACCGACAGCTCGATCGGAGCCCGGAACGTATCGGGAAGATCAGCCCAAGCCCCTTCATCATAAGGACGGATCGTCGGCTGCTCTTCCGTCAGCGCCAGCTTAAACCTCGCGAAGCTGTTCAGGTGGCTGTCGCCGATGTGGAACGCCACCTGCCGTACCGTCCATCCTTCCGGCCGGTAGGGCGCATCGAGCTGCCGATCGTCTAATCCTTCGAGCGCCGAAGCCAGCTCCGACGGCAGATCCGCGATGCTGGTGATCCAGCTTTCCCTCTGTTGTCCCGTAATCTTCCCTTCGGCATCGAAACGTCCGATCGGATATTTCAGCTTCTCCATATCCATATCCATGTCCATACCCCTCTCCCCTTAGCTCTCGTGCTCGCCCGAATTAGACGGCAAGTTCCCGCAACGCGTCCAGGAACGCATCCATCTCCTCGTCCGTACCGATGCTCACGCGCAAGTAGCGGTCAATTCTCGGCTTGTTGAAGTATCGAACCAGAATGCCCCGTTCCTTCAACGCCGCGAACAGCTCGCTCGCCTCCTTGACCGGGTGGGTCACAAAGACGAAATTCGCCAGCGAGTCGATCACTTCGAAACCCAGCTCTCTAAGCGCCGCCGTCGTTCTCTCCCTTGTCGTCACGACTTTGCGGTTCGTCTCTTCGAAATAAGCCCGGTCCTCGATCGCCGCGATCGCGCCGGCCAGCGCCAGCCTGTCCAGCGTGTACGAGTTGAACGAGTTTTTGACCCGGTTGAGCCCTTCGATCAGGTCGGGATGTCCGAACGCCATACCTACCCGCAGTCCGGCCAGCGATCGCGACTTCGACAACGTCTGAACGACGAGCAGATTCGGATATTCGGCAACGAGCGGCACGACCGATTCCCCGCCGAAATCGATGTAGGCTTCGTCGACGATGACGACTTGCCCTCTGTTCGCTTCGAGAATTTCCTTAATGCCATTAACGATTAAATAACGGGCCGTCGGCGCGTTAGGATTCGGTAAAACGACGCCGCCGTTCGGAACCGAATACGACTTCGGATCGATTCTGAACTGCTCGTCGGTCGGCACCGTTTCATAAGGCAATCTGTACAGCTGCGCATAAACCGGATAGAACGAATAAGTGATGTCCGGGAACAAAATCGGGCGCGTCGCCGAGAAGAACGCCGGAAAAGCGAACGCCAATATTTCATCCGAGCCGTTGCCGACGAATACGTGCTCCTTCGTCAAGTCGTAATGCGCCGCGATCGTCTCGCGCAGCGAGTCGCAGGTCGGGTCGGGATACAGGCGCAAGTCCGCTCCGGCCGCTTCCCTGATCGCCTCCAGCGCTTTCGGGGAAGGCGGATACGGATTTTCGTTCGTGTTCAGCTTGATGTAGGTCCGGTCCTTCGGCTGCTCTCCGGGCACGTAAGGCTCCAAGGATTCGGTCAGTTCGCTCCAGTATGTACTCATCGTCAGAACCTCCACTCTATTTTCTCCCTGATTATACCTTTAGCCGCTTGGCCGGTCTATACGGCGCATCGTCGGCGTCTCGCGGCAGCCGAACGCTATTCATTGACGAAAACAAAACATTTCTGTATATTATCTATCATAAATACAAACATAAACAGGATGTGTTTGCATAATGAGCAACTCGGATGTTTTCTGGAACAGTTCGGTGGAAGAGTTAAAGCAAGGTTACGTTCGTGAAGGGGATTACTTCGTCTGCCTGCTGTGCGGAGAGCGCACGGAGCTTGGCGTCGTCTATCCGGAGGACGGCCGTTATTACGATGCCGGGAAAGCGATGCGCAGCCATATCGGCAAGGCGCATGGCTCGGTATTCGAATACTTGATCGGCCTTGACAAGAAGCTTACCGGCTTGACCGACCACCAGAACAGCCTGCTTCATTTGTTCTATCAAGGCAAATCGGACGACGAGGTGCGCAAGGAGCTGAGCATCGGCAGCGCTTCGACGATTCGCAACCACCGATTCGTGCTGAAGGAGAAGGAACGCCAGGCGAAAGTGTATTTGGCGTTGATGGAGCTGCTGAAGGAGAAAGACCGCCATGCGCCGGACATCGTTCCCGTGCACAGAACCGCCCGGATGGTCGACGAACGCTACCGGATTACGGCGGACGAAGCAGAGCGCGCGCTGGACAAGTATTTTCCCGACGGCCGAGACGGCAAGCTGACCAAGTTCGCCATCCAGGAGAAGCACAAAGTCATCGTCCTGACGGAAATCGCCAAGCGGTTCGAGCCTGGGCGAACGTATTCGGAGAAGGAAGTTAACGAAATTTTGCTGACCGCCTATGAGGATTATGCCGTCTTGAGAAGATATTTGATCGAGTACGGTTATATGGACCGAGAGCCCGACGGCAGCCAATATTGGCTTAAATAGGTGGTTCAAAAAGTCCGCTTTTGATCACGAAGTACCTCAATGAAGCATACTCGACGTCGAATCTTGAATTCAGCCGGTTCTTCCGGTGCTCACGTAGCCTCCACTACGCTCCGCTCCTCATACCCGGTCTTCATCCAACCTTCTTGGTGCTGAAAACCGGACTTTTTGAACTTTCATTTGAACGCTTAAAGCTTAACTACAGAACGGAGAGAAAATAAGATGAAACCGAAAAGCAAAGAAGAACGGGCGCAGCTGATCGCGCAATATAAGGAGATTCCGATCGAAGCGGGCGTCTACCAGATCCGCAACAATATCAATGGCAAGGTGCTCGTCGACACGACCCCGAATTTGAAGTCCTTGAACGGAAGGACCGCCAGCCTGAACATGGGCGCCTATCCGAACAAGGAGCTTCAGCGGGAATGGACCGAATACGGTGAAGAAGCGTTCACGATGGAAGTGCTCGAGGTGCTGAAGCCAAGCGACAATCCATTCGTGAACGTCAAGGACGAGCTAAAGCTGCTGGAGGACAAATGGATCGACAAGCTTCAGCCGTTCGGCGAGAAAGGCTATCATAAACTCAAATAGGCGACAAGTAGCGGCCCCCGGAGATGCCGGTTTCCTCGAAGCGATCCCCTGAAGAGCGCAGAACGGTGAGATTTTCTCCCTCCGCGCCCAGCCATTGCACGCCCAGCACGATGCCGTCGTCGGCGCCGTGGGCGGCGAACAGGAACCGGAACATATCCGGCGAGATCTCTCCCCCGTCGTCGACTCTCCAAGTCGAATTCTCGTCGAAGGCGGCTGGGTAGTCCATCCATAGGAGACGGTTGTCTTCCTCCCATACGAGACTCGCCAGCATATCCTCGCCTTGACGCTGGAATTGAACGACGTAGATTCGCCGGCCGTCCTGGGCGTGAGCGAGCAGCCAGCCCTGCTCGATCGCGCGCCCTTTCGCCTCGGCGATTTTCTGCGCGGCATCGTCCGGCAGCTCGCGATCGGCCGAAGGCTTGAGCGGAATAAGCGCCCGAACGTCGAATTGCTCTTCGGTCGCGAGATAATAACTCTCGTTCGGTGTCGCTTTTCCCTCTTCGATCGTGTAAATATCCCCTTCCATATTGTCGAAGTTATACGCCGCCTGTCTTCCGTTGTCCTGCTCCGAACGCGCCTGATGCTTCTCGTAGCGGATGCGCAGCACCTGAAGTCCGCCTTCCCCGATCGCCAGACGATAGTCGTCCAGCGTCCCTTCCTTCACCGCGTCCGGCTCCTCCATCCCGTCGGTCAGCGCCATCAGCCGCGTACCCTCCTCGTCCGCGAAGGCGAACAGCGGCGACAACGACTCCGTATTCAGCACGGCTTCGGGCGACTCGCCAGCCTCGGACGCGATCGGCGATTCGGAAGGAGATTCCGATGCCGAGCTTGTTGGCGAAGCCGTCGGAGATTCCGCGATCGGCGTTGCCTCGGGCGTATTGCCCGCTCGGGCGCACCCTGCGACGATCAATGCCAACAGGACAATCATTCCCTTTTTCATTCGCATGTCCAGCGCCCCCTGAGTTATCTGTTTCTATCATTATAACCATCAAGCGATTGAGAAGTAACTCAATTAGAGGGCTGCAGTCAGTTGATTTGCTTGACTTTTTCGACAAAGCCGTCGAAGCCGTTGAGTTTTCCGCCATTCACCGCTTATAATGGAAGTTAGTGTGTCAATAAAGGAAAAGGTGTCTGATTCATGAGCATATTAACCGTAACCAACCTGTCGCATGGCTTCGGCGACCGGGCCATCTTCAACGACGTCAGCTTCCGCCTGCTCAAGGGCGAGCATGTCGGCCTCGTCGGCGCGAACGGCGAAGGCAAATCGACCTTTATGAACATCATCACGGGCAGCCTCGAGCCGGATGCCGGCAAAGTCGAATGGGCCAAAAAAGTCCGCGTCGGCTACCTCGACCAGCATTCCGTGCTGGAGAAAGGGATGACGATCCGCGACGCGCTGCGCGGCGCGTTCCGCTATCTGGTCGATCTCGAAGCCGAGATGAACGACATGTACGAGAAAATGGGCTCCGTAGAGCCGGACGAACTGGAGCGGCTGCTGGAGGAAGTCGGCACGATTCAGGACATTTTGACGAACAACGACTTTTATCTGATCGACGCCAAGGTGGAGGAAATCGCACGCGGTCTCGGACTGGGCGACATCGGCCTCGATCGCGACGTGCACGACCTGAGCGGCGGCCAGCGCACGAAGGTGCTGCTCGCCAAGCTGCTTCTGGAGAAGCCGGACATCCTGCTCCTCGACGAGCCGACCAACTATCTCGACGAGCAGCATATCACTTGGCTAACTCGTTTCCTGCAAAATTACGAGAACGCCTTTATTCTCGTCTCGCACGACATTCCGTTCCTAAACAGCGTCATTAACCTGGTGTACCACATGGGCAACCAGGAGTTGAACCGGTACGTCGGCGATTACGACAACTTCGTTCAGCTTCATGAAGCGAAGAAGCAGCAGCTGGAATCGGCCTACAAGCGCCAACAGCAGGAAATCGAAGATCTGAAAGACTTCGTCGCCCGCAACAAGGCGCGCGTCTCGACGCGCAACATGGCGATGTCCCGCCAGAAGAAGCTCGACAATATGGACATCATCGAACTGGCGCGCGAGAAGCCGAAGCCGGAGTTCAACTTCAAAGAAGCCCGCACGTCCGGGCGCATGATCTTCGAGGCGAAAAACCTCGTCATCGGCTACGACGAGCCGCTCTGCCGTCCAATCGACCTGCTGATGGAGCGCGGTCAGAAGGTCGCCCTCGTCGGCGCCAACGGCATCGGCAAGACGACGCTTCTGCGCAGCCTGCTCGGCGAAATTCCTTCCCTGTCCGGCGAAGCCAAGCAAGGCGACAATCTGTTCGTCGGCTACTTCGAGCAGGAAGTCAAGGAAACCGCCGACGAGACGTGCATCGAAGCGGTATGGAAGAACTTCCCGGCGATGACCCAGTTCGAGGTTCGCGCGGCGCTGGCAAAGTGCGGCCTGACAACCAAGCATATCGAGAGCAAGGTCGCCGTGCTGAGCGGCGGCGAGAAAGCGAAGGTCCGCTTATGCAACCTGATCAACAAGCAGACGAACCTGCTCGTGCTCGACGAACCGACCAACCACCTCGACGTCGACGCCAAGGACGAACTGAAGCGCGCGCTTAAGGCGTACAAGGGCAGCATCCTGCTCATCAGCCATGAACCTGAATTTTATCGCGAAGTCGCGACCGATGTCTGGAACTGCGAGACTTGGACGACTAAAGTGTTCTAAAAAGACAAAGAACCGATACGTCGTGGGGTTATCATCCTCCCGGCGTATCGGTTTTTTCTACGGCTTCTAAACTTTCGAGTATCGCGCCTCCAATTGCGCCCAAACGGCGAGCGTTGCTCTAAACTTTCGAGTATCGTCCCCCAATTTGCACCCAAACGGCGAGCGTTGCTCTAAACTTTCGAGTATCGGCCCCCAATTTGTACCCAAACGGCGAGCGTTGTTCTAACCTTTCGAGTATCGGCCCCCAATTTGTACCCAAACGGCGAGCGTTGCTCTAAACTTTCGAGTATCGTCCCCCAATTTGCACCCAAACGGCGAGCGTTGCTCTAAACTTTCGAGTATCGGCATTCCGACAAGCCCGCTGCAATGACACCAAGTCGATTAAACAGCAGGAGGTTTTTTCACCTTCTCTTCCCCTCAGCGCCCTTCCCGCGCACGAATGGCGTCCCGGATTTCCTCCAGCGTCTGCTGCATCTTGTTCATTCTTTGCAGCCCGGAATACTGGTTGCCGATGATGCCCGCCAAGCCGATGATAAGCACGATTGCGATAAACAGCGTCACCGCGCTCCCCCCTCTCCATTAGTTACTGCGGAGGCACTTTCAGCCCCATGTAGACGACGTCCCGGTCGATGCCGTCCAGCGTCGCCACGCCGGGCAGCATCCCCCATTGCTCGAAGCCGAACTTCCGCAGCAGCGCCAAGCTCGCCTCGTTGTGGCCGAATACAAGCGCAATAACGTTGCGGATGCCCAGACGCGGACACTCCTCGATCGCTTTCCGGAAAAAAAGGCTGCCGATTCCCCGGGAGCGGTAAGCCGGATCGATATAGACGCTGATCTCGGCGGTCGCGTCGTAGGCGGCGCGGCTGTGGAACCTGGAGAAGCTGAGCCACGCGATGATCGCTTCCCCATCCTTCATGACCCAGATCGGCCGATGATCCGCCGAATGCTCTTCGAACCATTGCATTCGGTCTTCCGCCGTGACCGGCTCCAGATCGGCCGTCACGCTGCGGCTGGCGATCGTGGTGTTATAGATGTCGACGATTCGTTCAAGATCTTCCCTTACGGCGTTTACGATATCATAAGAATGCTGCAAAGTTTTTCTTCCTCCCGTCAACTCCAATTCGACACAGCTTGAACCAAATTGAACAAGCCGTAACCGGCAAGAACGACTGCCGCTCCATAGTTGATCGCCGTCAGCGCCTTTGCCGTCAGCACCTTCATTGTCGCGCCGACCGCCAGGCAGAGCATGAACCACCATGCGGTCGAACCCGCGAACACGCCCAGGACGAACTGAGCCGGGGCAGTCGCTTCGGTTCCGAGACGGAAGCCCGCGATAATGCCCGCGAACGATACGATCGTCATCGGATTGGCAAGCGTCAGCAGGAAGGTCGTCCCGTAAGCGCCCCAGTATTTTCCTTTCCCCTGTACCTTCGAGTCCGGGCGAACCGCAGCGGCGGAGCGCGCCGTTCGAATCGCCAAATAAAGCAGGAACAAGGCGCCCAGCAGGTTCAGCCAGACGGAGCTGCCCGTCAGTATGCCGCTTAGCGCCGTCAAGCCGAGATCAAGCCGTAGCAGGCGTCCGCCGTCGCCGCGCCCATGCCGGATACGATTCCCGACAACCGTCCGTCATGCAGCGTTCTGCGAATGCAAAGAACGCCGATCGGTCCGACCGGCGCAGCTATCGATAATCCAATGACAAACCCTGTTACGATCTCTGACATTTGCTTCCCCTCCGATTGATTCCCGGAGATTAATTATAGCTTAGGCAATCGTCACTGTAAAACATTTTCCAATTTAGTGCTCACAAATCTTCCACCAATATATCCCTGACTGAGCGAACGATCCGATCCGCCATGGACAAATCTTGATTGCCCGAATTTTCGTTGACGTATCCGATGCAGGTCATGCCGGCCGCCTTGGCCGCGGCGATGCCGTTGCGGGAATCCTCCAGCACGACGCACTGCCGAGGGTCCGCTCCGAGTTGACGAGCGGCTTCCAGATAGACGTCCGGCGCGGGCTTGCCTTTGTCCACCTCTTCCCCGCTTACCACGCAGGCGAAATGCGGGGCAATGCCGAATTTGGCCACCACTTCCTCAATAAACGATCTGGGCGACGAGGACGCGATGCCCACCGGGATGCCCCGCCCTTTTAACCCGTCCAGCAGCTCCGCGATACCGTCGATCGGCGCGTAGGAACGTTCGCGCAGCGCCTTGATTTTGGCCGCCAGCTGGTACTCGATAATCTCCTCCACCGTCTGAGGAAGAGAACGCTCTTCGCGAAGCACCGCCCACATCTCCGGATTCGTCATACCGACGAAGCGTTCCAGCTCCTCCTTCGTAATCTCCGTGCCGAGATAACGCATCGTTTCCATATCGACTTCGAAATGCAGCGGCTCGCTGTCGATAATGACTCCATCCATGTCAAAAATAAAAGCCTGTATCATTCGAATTGTTCCTCCGTTGAGATTGTATTGGCACCTTGCATATATAGCCGCGCGAATCTGCATGCTAATCGGGAGTATGTTCAAGGAGCCGTGAACCGCATGACGACCGCTTCCCACAACTGCGACTTCTCGCCCATGAAGAAAATGATCGCGGCCGACATCCGGCACATGATCTCCAAGCTCGAAGTTCTCGCCGCGACGCTGGATCGCGAAGGGAACTGCTTGCTGGGCGAGCTGGAGCAGATCAAGAAGAACTTCCTTCAGATCGAGTCGAACGCGGCGACTTTTTATTTGAACTGCTATCTCTCCCCGTTCATGGAACGATATACGGACTTATCGCTTACGATTCAAAGCTTGTCCGACAGACGCCACGGCGCGTTGATCGTCGTCGAGCGCAGCGATCCGCTGGAGCCGTTCTTGCAACCCGGCATTCCGGTCGGAGCGCCAGTCAGCCATACGCTGCTCGAATCGATCTTCTATCCCGGCAGCCCGCTGCACGACGGAGCGGCGCTCATCCGCGCCGATCGGATCGTCTCCGCCAAGCATGTACTTCCGCTCGCCTCTTCCCAGAACGACGAGCGAATAACCGGCACGCGCCATCGCGCGGCGGTCGGATTGTCCGAGCGATGCGACGCCATCGTCCTCGTCGTATCCGAAGAGACCGGCAGAGCCTCCTTCGCGTGCGAAGGCCAGCTGTACCCCGTCATTACGCCGTAGACGGCGAGTAACCGGGCAATCGAAAGATTATACTAGTTGCTTTGCCTACTTAATCGACCGGATTAACCTGTATTTAGATTCGAGATGTCTTACGGCCGCTTCATTCAGGAGGACTGCATGGAAACGCGCAAAAAAAGAGATATTCTCTCCATCGCCACGGTCCCGCTCACGATGACTTTGGCCAATTCGATGCTTATTCCCGTCCTTCCGGCCATGCAGAAGGCGCTCCGCATCACTTCCCTGCAGGCGAGTTGGATCATTACCGCCTATGCGGCGGTGGCGATCTTGTTTATCCCGTTAGCGGGATACTTGTCCGACCGATACGGCCGCAAAGCGGTCATTCTTCCTTCGCTGCTGCTCGTATGCGCGGCGGGTGCGGCAGCAGGCATCGTCGCGGCAAGCGGCCTCCGCAACGCCTACGGGCTCATTCTCGGGGCGAGATTGCTGCAGGGTCTCGGCTCGGCGGGCTGCTTCCCGGTCGTGCTGCCGCTTGTCGGCGATCTGTTCAAGAGCGACGAAGACGTCAGTCAGGGACTTGGTCTGATCGAGACGGCGAACACCTTCGGCAAAGTCGTAAGTCCGATTCTCGGCTCGGCGCTCGCGGTCTGGACGTGGTATGCACCGTTTTTCGCCATCCCGGCATTCGGCGCGCTCTCCTTCCTGCTCGTGCTGCTGTTCGTGAAGCCTCCCAAGCCTTCTGCGGAAGGCGGCTCGGCCGCGCCCGTCGGATTGAAAGCCTTCGTAAGCTCGGTGCTTGCTCTGATCAAGGCGGAAGGCAAGTGGCTTTACAGCATTTTCGCCATTGGCGGGATTGCCATGTTCGCGATCTTCGGGAACTTGTTCTATTTGTCCGAGACGCTGGAGGATCGCGGCATGAAATCCATAAACAAAGGCTTGATGCTGGCGATTCCTCTCGGCGGCCTCTGCCTCGTTGCTTATCTGAGCGGCAAATGGATCGGGAAAAATAAAACCCGCATGAAGTGGACCAGCCTGGCCGGATTCGCGATCGCGACGGCGGCGCTGCTCGCCCTCGGGCTGATGAAGCGAGACGGCACGTGGTGGATCACGTCGATGCTGACGCTGATCTGTTCCGGCATCGGCGCCGCCCTGCCCAGCTTGGACGCGCTTATTACCGAAGGTATCGACAAAGATCAGCGCGGCACCGTAACTTCGCTGTACAGCAGCATGCGTTTTATCGGCGTCGCCGCCGGCCCTCCGGCAAGCGCTCTGCTCATGGACGTATCGAAGGGTGCGTTATTTCTCGTCGCGGCGGCTGCCGCGCTGCTCGCGACGCTGCTTAATTTGTTCGCGATCCGACCCGAACGAGAACGGCAAGACGCGCGCTCATAGGATGAAGTCGCCGATCGTTCGATAGAGAAGCTCCTTCTCCGTATGCCTCAGATCATGACCGGATCTTGTGAACTCGGCAAAAGAGACGTCGACGCACAGCCGTTCGTACCGCCGGCAGTCTTCGTCGGTGAGCAAGCTGTCGGGCAGCTTGCCTCGCAGCACCAGCAATTTCTTGTTGATGCCTTTGGACAGTCGGAGCTGGGTCGATTCCCGCTCGACTCCTCTGACCGCTTCGGGCCGAATATTCCGTTGTCTGGAGAACTGGACCAGGTACCGGAGCAAGTAATCTTCCGCCCACCCCTCCGGCAGAGCCTTGTGCTCCGCCGGATATTCCTGCAGAATGACCGACATGACGGCCGACGAGTGCTTCTCGATATAGCCGAGCGCGTATGCGACTCCCCGGGAATTGGCGTACAGGTGGAATCGGTTAAGCTGCGCCGCCTCCGCAACGGACGCGATATCCGAGACATGGTGCTCCAGGTCGTACCCGCGCTCCGGCGTCCCGCTCTGTCCCCGCCCCCGGAACGACAGCGCGACGCACTTGCGGGGAGACAAATACGCCATCAGCTCGACGTATTCCTCGGCCGTCTCGGATAAGCCGGGGCAGATGAGCAGAGGAACGGACGTATCTTGTTCATTCGAGACAAGATAGTGGATTTGCACCTTGCCGTTGTTCGCGCGATACGATCTTACGTCCATGCCGTCTCACCGCCCGTTCGTTGGATTAGATAGCCGGCATCACGTTGCCGCCGTTGACCGGAATGTAAGCGCCCGTAATAAAGCTGGCCAGGTCGGACGCGAGGAAAGCGACCGCGTTGGCGATTTCCTGATCCGTGCCTCTCCGTCTTAACGGAACGGACTGCTCGTATGCTTCGTTTCGCTCGGTATGGTTCTCCCGATCTCTCTCGCTGATCGTCCAGCCCGGAGCCACTTGATTCGCCGTAATGCCGTGCTCGCCGATTTCCTTGGCCAGCACGCGATAGATGCCGTCCATTCCCCGTTTGCCCGCTATGTACGCCGATTGCGTCGGAAAATTTTGCATCGCGCATTCCGTGTTGATGCCGACGAATCTGCCCCATTTCCGTTCGACCATGCCGGGCGCGAACGCCTTGGCCAAGTAGACGCTTTGCATGACGCAGGAGTCGAATTGGCTGGCGTAATCCTCGGGAGGCTGCTCCAGTATGCTTGTCCATTGATATTGGGCAACCGCATTGGCGACCACGATGTCGATCGGCGCGAGCTTCGCTTCAAGCTCCTGCTTCATGTCGGCAATCGACTGCCAATCGGTAATGTCCGCCTTGACGATGGCGGATCTCGCGCCCAAGCCCGTTAATTCCTCTTGCAGAGCCCGCGCCTGATCCTCGTTACCGCGATAATGAATTGCGACGTTAGCGCCGCATTGCGCCAGCGTCCTCGCCATCACTCGTCCCAACTGTCCGGTCGCTCCGGTTACCAGCGCGGTTCGTGTGCCCAGATCGATCTTCATCTGCTGTTCCCCCTTCGTCATTCCCCTTCATCATAGGCAACATCCAACGCGTTGACAACAAATAAATCGATTTCTTTTCGTCCCGTGCGGCCTCTCGACTGAGCGCATATCGATTATCGGGTAATCTATCTGCAAGGAAAAGCAATAACCCACCCCAAGGCTGCCGAAGGTGGGTTTTGTCGCTCATTAGCTTGAAGGGACGTCCTATCCAAGCCATATGTATAGGCCGAGTGTTATCAGCACTCGGTCTTTCAGCTATACGCATTACGCTGCGCAAGAGCAGCTTGTTCAAACGTATTTTGCAAGCAAGTTTTCGTACGCCGATTTCGGTCTGAGACCGACCAGCTTCTCGACCGCTTCTCCGTCGCGAAACAGCATCACCGTCGGCATCGACATAACGCCGTATTTGGCTGCCGTCTCCGGCGATTCGTCGCAATCCAGTTCCAGCACGGCCACACGTTCCTTATACTCGGCCCCGATCTCGACCAAGATCGGCTTAAGCGTCTTACAGGGCGGGCACCAGGCCGCACCGAAGTCGACAAGCGCCAATCCATGGCTCGAAAGGCTCTCCGCCATGCTCGCATCGTTAACTCGAATCATCGTATCGCTTCCCCTCCTTCCGCCTGCTCGTTTTTTTTCCGAATCGACCGAATGCGGTCCGTAAGGTTGGCGCGAATCTGGCTCAGCTCGACAAGCTGCGCGTCGATTTCCCGCAGCTTGCTTTCGTACAACGGAAGCACTTCCCGACAGAACGCCTCCTCGTTTTTAAGCACGCAGTGAAGAAAGCTCGCAATCTGCTCCGTCGTCAGCCCCAAAGCCAAATAAAGCCGTATCGTGCGCACCTGCTCCACGGCGAGATCCGAGTATTCCCGGTAACCGTTGCTCCCTCGGACCGAGGTCAACAGCTTTTGCTTCTCGTAGTACCGGAGCGAACGCACGCTGACCCCGGTCTGGGCCGACAATTCGCCGATTTGCATGGCAGCTCCTCCCTTGACGGTCGATTCCAAACCAGCATAAACCCTGACATCAATGTCAGGGTCAAGGAAAATTTTAATCCCGTTCGTAGATCGATCCGGAGCGGCTGGCGAAGAACTCGGCGTACACTTTCTCCGCATAAGCGTCCGTCATGCCGGAAATGTAGTCGGCGGCAAGCCGTTCCCACGGCCATTTCGTTTTCTGTGCCTCATAGCTCTCCAGCCAGTCCCGGGGAACGATCAGACGACCCGTCTCGTAGGTTTTGAAGCTCCCCCACAGCCGTTCGATCATGACCTCGCTGCGCTTATGCAGCCGCTGTACGCGAAAATCCTTGATCAAGGTCACCCAGGCGAGCTTCTTCAAAATTTCCATCGTCCGCTGCAGCTCCCAATCCCGCTGTCCGTCGCGAACGAACGTCACCTTTTTCCAGCCGCTCGAAGGCTCGTCGATAATGCCGACCTCGCTGGCGAACTTGCGTACCCAGCGCGCCTTCATTTCCCGGCGAGTGCGCGAAGGCTCGCGATCGCATTCCAGGTAGATTTGCGCCCACTGCTCATAGAAGTCGATCAGCACACGCTTGACCATCGACTCCTGATCGACGCCCTGCCAGTTCGCCGCGGAGTAATTCGGATCTTCCGTGATTTCCTGAAGCACGTGCGCCACGACGCGATCGTCCTCGAAGAAGGCGCGGTCCATCAATATTTTCCCGGCGCGAATGCCGTCCTCCAAGTCGTGCGTCGAATACGCGATGTCGTCGCACAAGTCCATCAACTGCGCTTCCAGCGTTGCGCAGCCTTTCGGCATTCCCCACGTATCCCGAAGAAATCCGATGCCTTCCCACTCCGTGCTGTAGACCCCTTTATGCCTGTCGGGATCGTCGATGCAGTACGGATATTTGTTGATGGCCAGCAGCACCGCCGCCGTCAGATCCAATCCGCTGTCGCTGCCCGCCCGCTTCTCCAGAAACATGAGAATGCGGAAGTTCTGCGCGTTGCCCTCGTACTTCAGCCCGTGCTCGGCGCGAAGAAGGCGGTCCAGCACCTCTTCTCCCTTGTGCCCGAACGGCGGGTGGCCGAGATCGTGGGCGAGCGAAGCGCACTCTACGACCTCGGGATCGATCGTCAGCCCCGGATGCTCCTTCAGCGCCAGGAACGGATACAGCTTGCCGAGCCGTCTGGCCACTTCCCTGGCGATCTGGGACACCTCCAGCGAATGGGTCAGCCTCGTCCGGTAGTAGTCACCAGAACCGGCGCCGAATACCTGCGACTTCCCCTGCAGCCTGCGGAAAGCCGGCGACTGGATCAATCTCGCGTAATCCTTCTCGAACTCGTCTCGGTCATCGCCGGAATGGACGTTCTCCGTATCGTACAATCTCATCTTTCTGACGTTCATGCGATGACCTCCTTGCGCACAGTTTCACTCAGAAGTTGAAAATGCTCGTCTTTTTCTCCATAAACTGATCCTGAATCAAATAAGTCCACGTTCGCGAAGGCGGCTTGAACCCCATCCGTTCCCATTCCGCGCGATCGCCGGAATCGGTTGCGCCCAGTCTTCCGAGCGCCTTGGCCGCCTCCTTCTCCAGTTTATCCGGAAGCTGCTCGAAGGCGTGAATGATCCGATGATGAAATTCGTCAACGGGATTGCGGTTCGCCAGGCTCTCCAGATGAATGCCCTCGCGAATGTAAGAGACGTAGGCGAGATGATCGGCCCATGCCTTGTCCATGAAATACAGGCGGATGTGCTTCTCGCGCTCGCTCATGCCGCTTTGATCGCGCAGCACCGCTTCGCGCCGGTCGTGATGAATGCGCCGCTGCTCCTCCACCATGTCGGAGTATTTGTTAAGCGTCTTGCGCATCTCGAAATTTTGGCCCATCACGACGCGCTGGATATGATCCATCTTCTTGCTGAACACCGAAGCCGACAGCTCCTCGTCCTGCTTTCCGGTCCGGTAAGCGGCCGGAATCGCCTTCTCAATGCCGAAGCGGTTGATCAGCTCGTCCTCCAGACAGACGTAGAACCGGGACGAACCGGGGTCTCCCTGCCTGCCTGCGCGGCCTCTCAACTGGTTGTCGATGCGCGCGCTCTCGTTCATGTGCGTGCCGATGACGTACAAGCCGCCGAGCTCGGCCACCGCTTCCGCTTGCGCGGCGTCGTCCGCGCCGAGACGGATGTCGACGCCGCGTCCGGCCATGTTCGTGGATACCGTCACTGCGCCCAGCTCTCCCGCGCGCGCGATAATCTCGGCTTCCTTCTCGTCGTTTTTGGCATTCAGCACGTGGCAGGCGACGTTCGCCTTGCCAAGCTCCTCCGCCAGCTGATCGGACTCCTCGACGCTGCTCGTTCCGATCAGAATCGGCCTCCCCGTCGCGTGAACTTCCGCGATCTCTTTCACGAGCGCTTTGAGCTTCGCTTCCTTGTGCGTATAGATACGGCTCTCGTGATCGATGCGAATGCGCGGCCGGTTAGGCGGAATCTGCACGACGCTCAGCCCGTACGTCTCCTCGAACTCTTCCACGGAGTCCTGGGCCGTCGCCGTCATGCCGCTGATCTTCGGATACAGGCTGAGCAGATGCTGCAGTGTGATCGTGCCGAGAATTTTGCCGGACGACTTCGTCTCGATCCCTTCCTTCGCCTCGACGGCGGCCTGCAAGCCGTCGGGCCAGTGGCGGTTCTGCGCCACGCGCCCGGTGTACGGATCGATAATCTCCAGCTTGCCGTCCCGAATGACGTAATCGACGTCCCTCTTAAGCAGCGATTCCGCATGCAACGCACAATTTAATGACGTTAATAAATTGCTGTTGTGCGCTTCGTACAAATTGCCCGTGCCGAGCCGTTTCTCCGCCTTCTCCGAGCCCGATTCCGTCAGGAAGACGTTGCGCTTGTTCTCGTCGAAGTCGTAATCCTCGCCCAGTACCAACTCTTTCGCCAGCTTCGCCATCCGTCCGCCATCGCTGCCTCCGGAAGCGACTTCGCCGGCGATCACCAGAGGCACGCGCGCTTCGTCGATCAGCAGAGAGTCCGCCTCGTCGACGATTGCGTAGCGGAACGGACGGTGCACGATGTCGCTCACCGTCATCGCGATCGTATCCCGCAAGTAGTCGAAGCCGGCCTGCTTGGCCGTAACGTAAGTAATGTCCGCCGCGTAAGCTTGCTGGCGCTCTTCCGTCGTCATCTCCTCTTTGACCGACGCAACCGTAAGCCCAAGATAACGATAGATCGGCCCCATCCACTGCGCGTCGCGACCGGCCAAATAATCGTTAAACGTCAGCACATGCACGCCTTTGCCCTGCAGCGCGTTAAGATAGGCGGGCATGACCGCCGCGAGCGTCTTGCCTTCCCCCGTCTGCATCTCGACCAGGTTGCCGTCGTGCAGAGCGGCTCCCGCCATAATCTGCACGTCGTAAGGACGCATGCCGAGCACGCGGCTCGCCGCTTCCCCGGCGATAGCGAACGCTTCGACCATAATGTCGTCCAGCGAAGCGCCCGCCCGTACTCTCTCCTTCAG
Organism: Cohnella sp.; assembly: GCF_041641335.1. Classification (NCBI taxonomy): domain Bacteria; kingdom Bacillati; phylum Bacillota; class Bacilli; order Caryophanales; family Paenibacillaceae; genus Cohnella; species Cohnella sp. The sequence goes on from NZ_JBEPYQ010000079.1 coordinate 31,680, forward strand.
CTTTGTCGACTCGGCCTTCAGCCGGCCGTCGTCCCACCCCGTCAAATCCCGCTCGGAGATCGCCGTCAGTTTGTCCGCGTACGCTTTAAGTTTATGTTGAACGAACCGGCTTTTGACTTTCTGTATCAGCCTGCTGGCAAAATTCATCGAAACAATCCCTTCCGACAATATTCGTTCCTGATCCCATTATAGGGTCATCCCGGGAGAAATCCTAGCGATCGTTCCGGGAAAACGTCGAATCTCCTTTCTGGCATCCGCCTATTCGCGTTTTTCCAGCCAGATGTCCTTGAAGTCAATCCAGCCCAGCGAATTCAGGCCGACTCCCTTCACGTTAGGGTGAACGTACGTATCCGACTTTTTATGCAACACGAACAGGACATGGGATTCGTCGCGCAGCCTGTCCTCGATTCCGTCCAGTACGGATCGCCTGGCTTGCGGGTCGGGTTCGGCGACCGCCCGGTCGATCCGAGCCGTTATCCAGTCCTGTACGTCCGGATGAAGATGCTCTTTGAGAAAATTGCCGGCCTGCTCGTAGTTTTCGATCTCGCATACGTCTTCCACTCCGAACACGACACCGAACAAAAGCGCGTCGACCGCGGGCAGCAGCCCCGCTTCGCGAACGCTCAAGTGAGTGTACGTTTCAATGCGCAGATTGACTCCAAAATCCTCGCATCTCCGACGGATCCAATGAGCGTCCGGTTGATGGGAGCCATAGGTCGCCATAACGACCTCCTCCCCTTGGTAGGCGGATTTTCTCAGCAGCCTTCTCGCTTCCTCCTCGTCCAGTTCCTCATTCAGATAAGGGGTTTGAAGCGTCGGACGGAAGCCGCGGGCGGGATAGATTCGATCCTCTCCCAATTCCCGGATCATCTGCTTCCGATTCAGGAACAATGAAATTGCGCGCCTAAAATCGGGCGATTGCTGAGGGCCTTGCTTCCCGAGGTTCCATGTCATCAGCACGCTGCCCCTGCACAGCGCTTCGATTTTGGACCAATCCTCGTCGGATCTGCGGAGGATAGACTTTCTCCCGTGCAGCAGATGTCTCCATTCCGCGTTTTCCGAAAGCCTGGCCGACTCCTTAGGCATGTAGGCGACGACGACCTTGTCCATGTGCGCCCTGCCTTGAAAATAATCCAGGTTGGCCCACAGTTCGCAGCCATATTCTGTCCGGCTCCCGACCCGGAACGGCCCGGTCCCATAAGGCTTGTTCCAGAACGGCGAATCTCCATCCTGGTCCCCTGCCTCCCGCGGAACGATCGACAATCCGGCGGAGCTGACGAAGCGGGGAAAAATAAAGTTCGGCTGGTCCAGAACGACCCGTACCGCACGGGGCCCTTCGCAGATGACCTCCTTCACGTTTCTTGCGAGCCAACTGGACGGCTTGTTCCCGCGAAGCCTTTCGAACGTGAAGCGTACGTCCTCCGGCTGCAGCTCTCTGCCATGATGAAACCGAACGCCCTTGCGCAGGTAGAATGTCCATTCCGTCGCCTCCGGATCGGATTCCCAGTAGTGGGCCAGCCCCGGCTTGAGCTCACTGGTACCGGTCTCGTACTCCGCCAAGCGGTCGAAAACCTGCCTGATCATGTGCGCGTCGAACGAATAATAAACGTGTAGCGGATCGAGCGTCCACACCGGTTCGTACATAGGAAAACAAAGCGTATCCTTCGATTCCGCGCCATGGGTCCGCTCGGATCGGTAACCAAACTGATCGTTAAGCCATACCAGAAAGCGGTCAATCGTCGCCACTCCCGCTCCGTTGGCGTGCAGCAGCTCGAACGCCTGCTTGTACTCCCCTTTGTGCGCCATCTCCTGCGCCTTGTCGACGAGAAAAGGCTCCTTCTCGGCCAAGAAGACGATCCGCGAGACGTTGCCGCGCCCTCTTCCCGCATGCCACTGAATCAAGCGCTCTTCGGCCAACCTGTGAATGACGATCTTCGCATTGCGCGGCGAGCAATACAGCGCGCCGGACACTTCTTCGGCCGTCGCTTCGATTTCTTGGCCGACAATCGCCCGGTTCCCGAAATGGTTTAATAGCATTAAATATTTTTCCGCCGATATCGACATAACCCGCCTCCTTCGTTCAGAAAAGGGGAAAAGAATGGATCGATTAGTTCAACAACATTCCTCTTTTAGCTCAGCACAGTAGCGTTGCATAAACACTGACATGACAAAGAGTCTGAATTGTCAGAAATTAAGCCTCTCCGGCCATGGGCTAAAAACTCATGGGGCCGCTAATCAG
>NZ_JBEPYQ010000080.1:0-33368 GCF_041641335.1 Cohnella sp.
GAAAGCGATCGCCTCTCAGAAGTCGGGTGAGGGCGTCAACTTCGTGCCTGACAGGTTTGAGAAAATCTACCTGCACTGGATCGAGAACGTGCGCGACTGGTGCATTTCTCGCCAGCTTTGGTGGGGTCACCGTATTCCGGCTTGGTACCACGAGACGACCGGCGAGATCTACGTCGGACTCGAAGCGCCGCAGGGCGCGGAAGAGCCGGACTCGCCGTGGAAGCAAGATAACGACGTGCTCGACACGTGGTTCAGCTCGGCGCTCTGGCCGTTCTCTACGCTCGGCTGGCCGGAGGACAGCGACGACTTCAAGCGCTACTATCCGACCGACGTGCTCGTGACCGGCTACGACATCATCTACTTCTGGGTCGCCCGGATGATTTTCACCGCGCTGGAATTTACGGATCGCATTCCGTTCAAGGACGTGCTTATTCACGGACTTGTCCGCGACGCGGAAGGCCGCAAAATGTCCAAATCGCTCGGCAACGGCGTCGATCCGCTCGAGGTCATCGAGAAATACGGCGCGGACGCGATGCGCTTCATGATCTCCACCGGCAGCACGCCGGGACAGGATCTGCGCTTCCGCTTCGAGAAGGTCGAGCAGGCGCGCAACTTCGCGAACAAGATCTGGAACGCTTCGCGCTTTGCGCTCATGAACCTGGAAGGCTTCACGCATGATCAGATCGATCTGAGCGGCGAGCTGTCGACGGCGGATCGCTGGATTCTGCACCGGTTCAACGAGACCGCGCGGGACATTACCCGCCTGATGGAAAGCTACGAATTCGGGGAAACCGGACGTCTGCTGTACAATTTCATCTGGGACGATCTGTGCGACTGGTATATCGAATTTTCCAAGCTTACGCTGTACGGCGAAGACGCGGCGGCCAAGCGCAGCACGCAGTCGGTGCTGGCCTATGTCCTGGATCGCACGCTGCGCTTGCTGCACCCGTTCATGCCGTACTTGTCCGAGGAAATCTGGCAGCATCTGCCGCACGAGCCGGGCGAGACGATCATGCTGGCGGCATGGCCGGAATACCGCGCCGAATTCGAAGCGACGGGCTCGGTCAAGGAAATGGAGCTGCTGATGGAGGCGATTCGCGCCGTGCGAAACATTCGCGCCGAAGTGAACGTATCGCCGGGCAAGAAAGTCGAGCTGCTGCTGAAGCCGACGGGGGAAGCGGAGGAAGCGATTTTCTCCCGGAACGAGATCTACATCCAGCGCTTCTGCAATACGTCCGCCTATACGCTCGATCGCGGACTGACGCCTCCGGACAAGGCGATGACGGCGATCGTGACGGGAGCGGAGCTGTATTTGCCGCTGGCCGGGCTGATCGACATCGCTCAGGAGATCGCCCGCCTGAACAAGGAGTTGGACAACTTGAACGCGGAAGTGCAGCGCGTCGAGAAGAAGCTGTCCAACGAAGGCTATATCGCAAAAGCACCGGCGCACGTCGTCGAGCAAGAGCGGGCCAAAGGGCAGGATTACCGCGACAAGCGGGACAAAGTGCTGGCGAGAATCGCGGAGCTGCAAGGATGACGGGAGGCGCAAGGCAACATGAACAATGACATACGGGTCGAAGAGACCGCCTTTCGCACCGCGGAAGAAGCGATGGCGTGGATAACCGGGTTGACCGCTTTCGGCATTCGCCCCGGCTTGGACCGAATCGGCGCGCTGATGGAACGGTTCAACCATCCGGAACGACGCCTGAAATTCATTCACGTGGCGGGTACGAACGGCAAAGGCTCGGTATGCGCCTACTTGACGAGCGTGCTGCTGAAGAGCGGATACGACGTGGGGACGTTTACGTCCCCGTACCTTACGTCTTATTCCAACCGCCTGCAATATAACGGAGTGGACATCGAGGACGAGCATCTCGTTAAGCTGGCGAACCGGCTGAAGCCCGCAGCGGACGAGCTGGCGGCAAGCGAGCTCGGCGCGCCCACGATGTTCGAGGTGACGACCGCGCTGGCGCTGCTGTATTACGGCACGGTTACATTTCCCGATTACGTCGTCTGGGAGACCGGGCTTGGAGGGCGTCTGGACGTGACGAATATCGTCACGCCGGTCATCAGCGTCATCACGAACGTCGGCCACGATCACATGGACGTGCTCGGCCCGACGCTGACGGACATCGCCCGGGAGAAAGCCGGCATCATCAAGTCGGGCGTGCCCGTCGTCACGGCGGTATCCCAGCCGGAAGTCGTACAGGTCGTCGAAGAGACGGCGCGCGCGCGCCAGGCAACCCTGTACCGTGAGGGAGAACAATTCGTCTACGAGGCGTTGGAGGTAGCGGAGAGCGAGCAAAGCTTCTCTTTCCGCAGCCCGTTCCGGGCCGTTCCTTCGCTGACGATTACGCTGAGCGGAGAGCATCAGATCGCGAACGCGGCGACGGCGGTCATGGCGCTTGAAGTGCTGCGGCAGTATTACGCGCTGATCGTCGACGACGAGCATCTGGAGGCCGGTCTGAGGGAGACGAAATGGCCCGGAAGGCTGGAGATGGTCTCCCGCGAACCGCGGATTCTGATCGACGGAGCGCACAATCCGGAAGGGATGGAGGCGCTGAATCGCGCTCTGCGGAACGTGTACGCTTACGATCGTTTAAACGCGATGATAGCGATGATGCCGAATAAGAATCATGAACATTCGTTGCGGCATATACTACCATTGGTGGATACGCTCGTGATTACGGAACCTGATTTTCATAAAAAAATGAACGCCGCCGAACTCGCCGACGTAGCGCGGCGGGTAGGGGCCGAACTCGGTCGTTCGCCGATCGTGATCGTCGAGCCGGATTGGCGGCGCGCGTTGGAATTGCTGTTGGAAGCTTCATCGTCTGCCGGGGACGGAAATACGCTGAACGTGGTAACCGGTACGCTGTACCTGATCGCGGACGTCCGTTCGTGGCTGCTCCAAGGAACGAAATCTGAAAAAGGCTGGTGAAGCGTTGTTGCGAACCGCAGAGCATGTGCACTTTATCGGCATCGGAGGCTACGGAATGAGCGCCATCGCCCGGGTCATGCTGGAGATGGGCTATCAAGTGTCGGGCTCCGATGTGGCGAGCCAGGAATTGACCGACAAGCTGGCCGCCAAGGGAGCGAGAATCTACATCGGCCATGAACCGGAGAACGTCCGGGGAGCCGATCTCGTCGTCTATTCGACGGCGTTATCCAAGGACAACGTCGAGCGCCAGGAAGCGGAGCAGCTCAACATTCCCGTTCTGCACCGGGCCCAGATGCTGGCCCGTCTTCTCAACGCCCGTACGGGCATTGCGGTGGCAGGTGCGCACGGCAAGACGACGACCTCTTCGATGATCGCTCTCGTGATGGAGAACTGCGATCTCGATCCGACTTACATTATCGGCGGGGAGATTGTGAACGTCGGCACGAACGCGAAAGCGGGCAAGGGACGGTTTGTCGTGGCGGAAGCGGACGAGAGCGACGGCTCCTTCCTCCAATACGAGTCGGCGATCGGCGTCGTGACGAACATTGAAGCCGACCATCTGGAGAACTACGACGGCGATTTCAATAAATTGAAGGAGGCCTACGTTTCGTTCTTGCGCAATATTAAGCCGGACGGCTGCGCCGTCGTCTGCGCGGACGACGAAAATATTCGTGAGCTGCTGCCCCAAGTCACGGACAGACGGATCGTTACGTACGGCACGGAAGACGGAGACGCGGAGTACAAGGCGACGGATATCGAGCTCGGCGACCGCTGCGTCTCGTTCAACGTGAGCCATCGCGGCCAAGAGCTCGGCCGCGTGTCGCTGTCCGTTCCGGGACGCCATAACGTATATAACGCTCTGGCCACCGTTATCGTATGTCTGGAGGCGGGAGCCCCGTTCCAGGCGATCGCGGAAGCGATCAAGGAATTCCGCGGCGCCAAGCGGCGGTTTCAAGTGCTCGGCGAAGTGAAGGACATGCTGGTCATCGACGACTACGCCCATCATCCGACGGAGATCCAGGCGACGATCCAGGCCGCGAAAGCGACCGGCAAGCGGATTATCGCCGTGTTCCAGCCCCAGCGGTACACGAGAACGTATTTCCTGCTCGACGCGTTCAGCAGGGCGTTCGAAGGCGCCGACGAGGTGTTCATTACGGACATTTATTCTCCGGCGGGCGAACAAAGAATCGAAGGCGTCAACTCGCGCAAGCTGGTCGAATTGATTGCCGAGAACAGCAATCCGAACGTCTCGTACGTGCCGACCAAGGAAGAGGTGCGGGACATTCTGGCCGGGAAGGTCGCTCCGGGCGATCTCGTGCTGACGATGGGGGCCGGCGACATCTGGAAGACGGCCGTCGAGCTGTCGAAGCTGCTCAAGGAACGCGAATCCGATTAAGCGATAACCGTCCGGGAACGATGGCTCCCGGGCGGTTTTTCGTTCATATTTCTCTCTTGTCTCTCATATTCTATTTCATAGATTAAGGGACAAGGAGAGACGCAGATGCCATCCAACGCGAGAATGACCATTCGTTTCGAGCCTCCGGTCAAGCCGAAGCAGAAGCCGACAGAGATGCCCGCGGCCCCTAAGGCCGAGCCGATAGACATTACGCCGACGTCGAAGGAGGAGCTCCCAGCCGCTCCGACAGTTTTCGAAGCATGGGACAGCCCTTACCAGGACGACATTCGCGCGCTGGAGGAAATCATCCGGAAGTCCGATTCGAACAAGGAGCCGCTCTTGTCGGACAAGGCCTTCTCTTCCCGTCCGAAACCGAGGAGAGACCGCAACGACCTTCAGGACATCACCGTATCGGAGTGGCTGGAAGACAAGTGGGCGGAAGCGGGAGACGGGCCGGCAGACGGATACGGGGACGGGAAAACTTTCGGGTCCGGCAACGGCTGGTACGATGCGATTACGACGACGGAGATCGTCCGGGAGCGGGGGCCGTCATGGACCAGAGTCGTATTGTCCGTGGCGGGAGCGATCGCGACGGGCGTGCTGTTCGGTTATATGGTGCTCGGACTGTTCACGGGCGAGCCGCTGTTTCCGAACCAGTCGGCGGGCGGAACGGCCGCGATCCCGGCGCAAGCCTCCGCGGCGCCCGGTTCCGCCGAACCGTCGGGCGGCCGCGAATCGGCTGCAGGCGGCGCGTCCGAGGCAACGGCGCCCAAGAGCGGCGGAGCTTCCGCGCCGGCGATAACCGAGGTGGCGGCGGACCGGTATTACGTGCTCCAATACGGCGTGTTCAATAACGAGGAGAGTATGGAGGTTGCCGCAGGGCAGCTTCAAAGCAAAGGATACTCGTGGGGGACGGATGCGAGCGACGGATACCGCGTGTACGCGGCGGCCGCCTTGACGAAGGAGGAGGCCGAGCTGCTGGCCGCGCAGATGACCGGCTTGGAGGTATACATCAAGCCGGTCGGGGGCGCCGCGCTCAAGGTCGGTTTGGGGGCGCTGACGGCGGAGGGAGCGGAGTTCATCGACGCGGGCGCGGCGATGATTCGCGAGCTCGTCCGGGTGTCGGGCGCCGGCTTGCTGGAGCGACAGCCCTCGGCGCTTAGCGACAAGCGGCTGGCGGATTGGCAAGCGGCGCAGCAGCGCTGGCGGAAGGCTGCGGCCTACGAGGGAGCCTGGGGAAGCGAAGCGGCCGGCGAGGCGGCAGCGATCGCGCAAGCCATGAAAGCGGGAGAAACAGCCATGGCCGAGTACGCGAAGGAACCTTCCCGCAAGCAGCTGTGGAACATGCAGACGGCGGCGATGAAGGCGCTGCTGGCCGATCATCGCTTGCGGGCCGCGCTTGATCCGAACGGATGAGCATGAGGTTTTTCTCGAAGAGAGGCGGGAAATCCCCCGGCTCCGGGACAACCTTCTCGGCTGGGGAACGCGTCATCGGGACTTTAGAACGGGACAGCCTGCATCGCTCAGGCTGTCTTTCGTTTTATACGTTGTGCGACTTGTCCGAGGGACGTATAATGAAAGGACGGGTGTCAAAAAATGGTGGGAGACGGGGAAAAATGAAGAAAAACGGATGGATTCTGCTGCTGTTTCTCTTTCTGGGACTGTTGGCCGGCGCATTGCTCGCCAATTGGCTGAAGGAGGTTCCGGGACTCTCCTTTTTGACCCGCGCGCTGGAAGTCAGTTGGTCGCCGGCCGCGGATTTGGCCGTGATCAAATACAGCCTGAATCTCGAAGTCCGGCTAAGCCTTCTCAGCGTCATCGGCGCGGCCGTCGCAATTTGGCTGTATCGCAAAATGTAAAATGCAATTCGAAAGGAAGAAGCAACCGATGTCGACCGTTGCGCCAACCCAAACCGTGCTCGTGCTGGCTTCTTCTTCGCCCCGCAGGCAGGAATTGATCTCTCTGCTCGGCTTGCCGGTGCGGATCATTCCCAGCGGCGCGGACGAGAATACGCCGGAGACCTGGTCTCCGCGCGAGATCGTCGAGGAGCTGAGCAAGCGCAAGGCGCTTGCGGTCAAGCAAGATTTAACCGAATCGCCGGATGAATCGTCTATTATCGTGGGAAGCGATACGATCGTCGTGTTGAACGGGCAGATCATGGGAAAACCTAGAGACGGACAGGATGCCGCGCGCATGCTTCGGCAGCTCGCCGGCAACGTTCACGAAGTCTATACGGGCGTATCCTGCGTTCGCGCGTCCGACGGCAAGGAGGCGACTTCGCACCGGGTGACGAAGGTGAGGATGAGAGCTCTGTCGGAAGATCAGATCGCCCGCTACGTAGCGACCGGGGAGCCCATGGACAAAGCCGGAGCGTACGGCATTCAAGAGATCGGCTCCGTGCTCGTCGAGTCGATCGAAGGAGACTATTTCAACGTCGTCGGCTTGCCCGTCTCTCTTCTGGCGGTGCTGCTGGAGCAATTCGAGATTACGATTCCTTGAGCGACGAAGCCAATTCCGCGGCCGACGCGGCTTACGAAAGCGGGTTAACGCATGGAGCAAAGATCTTTTCGTCTGAGAGAGCTTCCTTCCGGAGAGCGTCCGAGGGAGCGTATGCAGCAGCACGGCGCGCAGGCGCTAAGCCACGCCGAGCTGCTCGCCATTCTGCTGCGAACGGGAACCCCGAACGAATCGGCGGTTCATCTGGCCCAGCGTATTCTGAACGAATCCGGAGGACTCAGAAAACTGGCCGAGAGCGGTTGGGAGGATCTGATCCACATTCGCGGAATCGGTCCGGCCAAAGCGCTCCAGCTTCAGGCTTCCATCGAGCTCGGGCGAAGAATCGCCCGTTCCAGGCTGCCCGAGACGGTCAAGATCACCTGTCCGCAGGATGCCGCCGATCTGCTCATGGAGGAGATGCGGCATTATCGGGAGGAACACTTCGTATGCTTGTTCCTCAACACCAAAAATCATGTCATCGGCCAACAGACGTTATCGATCGGCAGCCTGAACGCGTCCATCGTTCATCCGAGGGAAGTGTTCAAGGCGGCCATCAGGCGCAGCAGCGCATCGATCCTTTGCGCGCACAACCATCCCAGCGGCGATCCGACGCCGAGCGCCGAGGACCTTCAACTGACGAGACGACTCGGAGAAGCCGGCCAATTGCTTGGCATCGAGCTTCTCGACCATTTGGTAATCGGTGACAGTCGCTTTATTAGTTTGAAGGAGATGGGCTGCTTATAATATAATAAGTAAGATTGTCCCGACGACTGAAGCGCAGCCTGAGCGTCAACCTAGCAGTCGCGGTCATAGCAGGAGGTAGCAGAATGGTTGGAGGATTCACGCGGGATCTGGGCATCGATCTCGGAACCGCAAATACGCTGGTGTACATGAAAGGCAAAGGAATAGTCGTCAGAGAGCCGTCCGTGGTTGCTCTGCGTACCGATACAAAGAGAATCGAAGCGGTAGGTTCCGACGCGAAAAAAATGATCGGGCGCACGCCCGGCAACATCGTGGCCATTCGCCCGATGAAGGACGGAGTCATCGCGGATTTCGAGACGACGGCGACTATGATCAAGTATTTCATTCGCAAAGCGCAGAAGCCGCGGGCGATGTTCCCGCGCCATCCGAACGTGATGGTATGCGTTCCTTCCGGTATTACGGCCGTCGAGAAGCGCGCCGTGGAAGACGCCACGAAGCAGGCGGGAGCACGGGAGGCTTACATTATCGAGGAGCCGTTCGCGGCGGCGATCGGCGCGGACTTGCCGGTGTGGGAGCCGACCGGAAGCATGGTCGTCGACATCGGCGGCGGCACGACGGAAGTCGCCGTCATCTCCCTCGGAGGCATCGTCACGAGCAAGTCGATCCGCATCGCGGGCGACGAGATGGACGATGCGATCATCGCTTACATTAAGCGTCTCTACAATCTGATGATCGGTGAGCGGACTTCCGAGCAGCTCAAGATGGAGATCGGCTCGGCTCTGCCTCTCGACAAAGTGGAATCGATCGAAATTCGCGGCCGCGACCTCGTGTCTGGTCTGCCGAAGACGCTCGCGATCACTTCGGACGAGATCACGGAAGCGTTGTCGGATACGGTCAATTCGATCATTGAAGCGGTCAAGGCGACGCTCGAGAAATGTCCTCCGGAGCTATCCGCGGACATTATGGACCGAGGCATCGTACTGACCGGCGGCGGAGCGCTGCTTCGCAATTTGGACAAGATGCTCGCCCGCGAGACGGGAATGCCCGTCCTGGTCGCGGAGCATCCGCTCGACTGCGTGGCGATCGGCACCGGCCGCGCGCTCGAGAATATCCATCTGTTCAAGTCCAAAGGCGGAGCATCCCGATCCAGCCGATAATTTCACAGGACGGGAAAGCAGGTGAGCGCGATCTTTCGCTTAATGCGCAATAAGCGTTTGTTTATTCTCATGATCGGGCTGATCTTGTTTATCGCCCTCATGGGTTTTACGTTCGGCAGAAACCGGCTGACTTGGCCGGAGAAATTCGTCAACGACGCATTCGGGACTGTGCAAGGAGTGTTCTACCGGCCGGTCGGAGCGGTCGCGGATTTTTTCCGCGATCTCGGCCGGCTTTCCGACGTCTATAAGGAGAACGAGCAGCTCCGCCAGACGGTGGCCCAGTATACGCAGGATCAGATTCGCTTTAATCTGCTCGAAGCGGAGAACAAGCGCCTGCAGGAAGAGCTCAATTTTACCGAAAGACAGAAGAACATGGACAACTATCGCTATCTGATCGCCCAGGTGGTCGGTAGCACGTCCAATCCTTACGAGAGAACGATCACGATCAATCTCGGCAGCAAGGACGGAATCAAGCCCGAGATGGCCGTAAGAACGGTCGACGGACTCGTCGGACTGGTCAGCAAAGTCAAAAACTTCACGTCCACCGTCACCCTGATCTCGAATCTGGACCCCAGCTCCTCCAAGGGCTCGCCCGTATCGGCCACGTTTCTCAGCAAACCGGACTCTTTCGGAATTATCGAATACGACGAGGAAACGAAGACGCTGCTCATGTCCAAGATCGAGGAAAAAGACAAGCCGGTGGACGGGGACACGGTCATTACGTCCGGACTCGGCAGCTTGTTCCCGAAAGGGATCATCATCGGCACGGTCAAGAGCAGCCAGGTCGGCGACTTCGGGTTGACGTATACGGCTACGATCGAGCCGGCGGCCAAGTTCGACCATCTCCGGGAAGTGTTCGTCATCGTCGTGCCAGAGGTGGATGAGCCGTGAACATGCGCATTAACTGGGCGATTCTGCTCGGGCTTGCGTTCGTGATCGCGGAAAACGCGATCGTGCCTTGGCTGATTCCGCCGGGCTGGAGCGACAGGCTGCTGCCTCATCTGACGTTCATCCTGACGATCTTCGTAGCGGGCTACGCGGGACGCCATCCCGCGTTCCTGTTCGGACTCGGCTTCGGACTGCTTCAAGACATGCTGGCCTACGGCCACCTCATAGGGCCTTACGGCTTCGGCATGGGCTTGATCGGGTATCTCGCGGGTTTGCTCTCGGAGTACAAGAGCTATACGATCAGCCTATTCTCTTGGGCGGTCTTGGTGTTCGGGCTTCTGCTCGATTCCATCGTCTACTCGATCTACAATCTATTTCGCCTGACGGATTTGCAGTTTGCCCACGTCTTCTACTGGCAGGTGGCGCCGACCGCGCTCCTTCAGCTTTTGATCGCGCTTCTGCTGTACGTTCCCGTACGTCGTTACTTGGTTAAAGCTTCGCTTTCCCCGGGAGAAGACAATCCGGAATAGGACGATGTTAACCCGGCAGGCAGGAATTCGGCTTCGCGAAGCCGAATTTCAATTAGCGTAGGGAGGAGCGGGCATCGTGACGGGCAAAACTATCATTACCATTAAAGGCGTCAAAGAAGGGCTCGTCTTTCTGCTGGACGACCAGTGCGATTTCGTCGAGCTGCTGGACGAGTTAAGCGCGAAATTGGACAAGCACGTTCAGCAATTCAACGGGCCGATCGTGCATATTTTCATAAAGCTTGGCGCAAGGCAGTTGAACGAAGAGGACAAGGAGCGGATCAAGTCGATCTTCCGCAAGCAGGGCAACCTGCTCATCCAGTCGATCGAGAGCGATTCGCCGGAAGTCGATCCCGACGCCAAGGAGGTTCCTCAGCTGCATACGATGATCGGCATGGTCAGATCGGGACAGACGGTCGAGTATGACGGGCATATGCTGCTGATCGGAGACGTCAATCCCGGCGGCACGATCCGTTGCAGCGGCGACGTCTACGTGCTCGGAGCGCTCCGGGGAAGCGTGCATGCGGGGACGCAGGGCAACGAGGAGGCGATCATCGCCGCCTCGCTCATGAGACCGACCCAGCTGCGCATCGCCGACGTGATCAGCCGGCCCCCCGACGAATGGACGTCCGCCGAGCCTTGGATGGAATACGCGTTTTTGCGCGAAGGAAAGATGGCCATAGACAAGCTGACCAGCCTTGGACGCCAGCGTAAAGAAGTCATGCTGTTCAAAGGAGTGTAAGGATCATGGGAGAAGCGATCGTTGTCACATCGGGCAAAGGCGGAGTCGGCAAAACGACGACGTCGGCTAATCTCGGCACCGCGTTGGCGATGCTGGGACAGAAAGTGTGCATGGTGGATACCGATATCGGCTTGCGCAATCTGGACGTGGTCATGGGACTAGAAAACCGCATCGTCTACGACTTGATCGACGTGGCCGAAGGGCGCTGCCGGGTGAATCAGGCCTTGATCAAGGATAAACGCTTCGACGAGCTGTATATGCTTCCGGCGGCGCAGACGAAGGACAAGAACGACATTTCTCCGGAGCAGGTTCGGCAGATCATCGAGAGCTTGAAGCCGGATTTCGACTATATCATTATCGATTGCCCGGCCGGAATCGAGCAGGGCTTCCGCAACGCCATCGCCGGCGCTTCCCAGGCGATCGTCGTGACGACGCCGGAGAACGCCGCCGTCCGCGACGCGGATCGCGTCATCGGGCTGCTGGAGAAGAGCAACTTCCCGTCGCCCAAGCTGGTAATCAACCGCATACGTCCGGGTCTCGTTCGCAGCGGGGATATGCTCGAGGTGGACGACATTTGCCAAGTGCTCGCCATCGATCTGATCGGCATCGTGCCGGACGACGAATCGGTCATCAAGGCCGCTCATTCCGGAGAGCCTACGGTGATGAACGTCAATTCCCGGGCCGCAATCGCCTATCGGAACATCGCGCGGCGCATTCTGGGGGAGACGGTTCCGCTAGCCCATCTTGACGAGAAGTCGGGCATGTTCAGCAAAGTAAAGAAGTTTCTTGGAATGGGATGATCGGACTTGCTTAACCGATTGAAAAAAATGGACTGGATGATGCTGGCGATTCTCTTGATGTTCATGGGAATCAGCACGTTTGCCGTGCGAAGCGCGACTTACAACAACCCCGCTTACGTCAATCATGATATTAAAACGTTGATTTTCTACGGGATCGGGTTCGGCGTCGTCATACTGTCCACATTGATCGATTATCGTCTTATCCTCAAAATCTGGTACGTCTGGTACGCGATCGGCATCATAATGCTCATGCTGATCTTCGTGCTGGTCGAACCGAAGAACGGCGCGCGCAGTTGGTTTGAATTCGGAGAGGTGTCGTTCCAGCCGGCGGAGATCATGAAGCTGTTCCTCATTATCGCGATCGCGGCCATCATGGGAAGGCGGCAGGGAGATCCGCTGCGAATGCGCACCGACGTCATGGCGGTAGCGATTGTCGCTTTCGTCCCGTTTGTTCTCGTCATGCTTCAGCCGGATCTGGGCAACGCGATGATCTATATCTTCATTGTGCTGGGCATGCTCTGGATCGGCAACGTCAGATATTCGTATGTCATGATGGGCCTCGCCGCCGTCGTCGGCGGACTGTTGCTGTTCGTGACGCTGTTCAATTCTTACAACGCCGAGATCGAGAGCTACTTGAACGACCGCAAGCTCGGGCACTGGTACGAGAGAATCAATACGTATATCCATCCGGAAGAGGCCTCGGCGGACGCCAGGCGCCAGTCCGAATATGCGATGATCGCGATCGGCTCCGGAGGGCTGGCCGGCGACGGCTACCTGCAGGGCGATTCCAAAAACCGGAAGTTTATTCCGTATACGTATTCGGATTCGATCTTCGTCGTCATCGGCGAGGAATTCGGGTTTCAGGGCGCGGCGCTGCTGCTCCTGCTGTACTTCCTGTTCATCTACAGAATGATTCTGATCGCTTATCAGTGTTACGACCGACGAGGCTCGTTCATCATTATCGGCATCGCGACGATGATGGTGTTTCAGATTTTCCAGAACATCGGGATGATGCTCGGCGTCATGCCGATTACCGGCATTACGCTGCCTTTCATCAGCTACGGCGGTACTTCGCTGCTGCTCAACATGCTGTCGATCGGGCTTATTTTCAGCATTAGAGCGCATCAAGAGAAATATCAGATGGATCAGTGACGAACGAGTTCGCTCGATCGGCCGACAGGGCCGTTTCCCAGTCCTCCTATGGATGGCTGAGGGGACGGCCCTTCGCCGTTTTTTCGGCTAACCCCAAGTCGGTTCCAGAGGGACGCCCATTCGCCGTTCTCCCTCGCCCCGCAAGGTCTATTCCCTCCTTGTCCGCCATAAGGTAGTAAGAGATAAGAGGACAAGGGAGGGGCTGGCGATGCAAATACGGGACAATGTGCGCGAGCGGAGACGGGAGAAGATTGCCCGGCTCGTGGAGCGGCAGTCGGCGCAAACCCGGATAGCCGAGCAGTCGGCGGAACCTAAGGGCAAGGAGACGGAGCCGACGGGGCAAGGCGTCTCGCCTCCGCCGGCAAACGTTCGGGAGGAGGCGTATTCTCCCCCCGAGTTCGAATTGCCGCGTTCCGAGCCGAAGAAGGAGCTTGCGCGCCCGGAAGCTTCGCCGTCCGATCCGGACCCCGAACTATGGTGGAGAGAGCGGGAGAAACGGCTGAAAACGGGACGAGCTCCCGGATGGGAAGGGCTTAAGGGCATTCCTCCGACCTCGGCGCCCGGCGGAGGGGGTTCCCGGGAGTGGACAGGTCCGGGGCGCTTGCTTCGCGGCATCGGCGTCCGGCTGCTCATCGCGTCGGTCGTCTTCGCCGGCTTCTGGGGCTGGATGAAGCTGGAGCTGCCCGGAAGCTCGTCAGCCAGAGAATGGATGGTCGGCTCGGTGACGCGGGATATGGATTTCCGCGCGATCGAAGCTTGGTACGGAGACACGTTCGGAGGCTCTCCTTCTTTCCTGACGTTCGGCCGCGGGGAGCCCGAGACGCGAGAGGTAGCGGCGCTGCTCGACCCGTCGGTCACGTCGGCGCCGATCCGGGGGACGGTCGTTCAAGCTTTCTCGGAGAACGGCAAAGGGGTGCGGGTGGCCGCAAAAGGCGACAGCGAAGTGTTCTCCGTCTATACCGGCAAAGTGCAGCAGGTCACCCGGGACGATAACGGGGGCGTGACGGTGCTCGTGCAGCATCAGAATCGCGTGCTGACGGTGTACGGGGGTCTGGAGTCGGCTAGCGTGAAGCCGAACGATTGGGTCGAAACGGGACAAACGATAGGCCGGCTCGGACCCGCCGCGAACGGGCAATCCGAAGCGGTGCTCTATTTCGCGGTGCAGCACGACGGCATCGTAGTCGATCCGTCGGAAGTGGTCGGCTTTGATTAAATGGAAGGGGATCGCTTTCCGGCTGCACCCGCTCTTCGTGCTGATTATGATCGCCTCGGTCGCGACCGGCCATTTTGCCGAGCTTCTCGTTTTGTTTTTCATCGTGCTGTGGCACGAGCTGGGGCATCTGCTGGCCGCTTTGCGGTTTGGCTGGAAAGTGAGGGAGGTCAAGCTGCTGCCGTTCGGCGGAGTGGTGGAGGTCGAGGACGCGGGCTCGGTTCCCGTTCGCGAGGAGCTGTGGGTAGCCTTGGCCGGTCCGGCCCAGAACGCCGTGCTGGCGGCGATCGGACTGCTGCTCGGCTACGCGGGCTGGATCGATGAAGCCTGGTCGGACGATTTCGTGCGTGCCAACGTGCTGATCGCCCTTTTTAATTTGCTGCCTGTATTGCCGCTCGACGGGGGACGGATGCTGCAATCATGGCTCAGCCTGAGGATCCCGTACCATCGAACGCTGATGTGGAGCGCCAAAATCAGTATGGCGTTCAGCGGATTGATGGTCGCGGCAGCGGTCTATCCTCTCGCGCGGGGCGGACTGCTGCATCTGAACCTGCTGGCCGTCGGTCTTTTTCTCTGCGCGTCCAATTGGACTTATTTTCGCAACGTTCCGTTCGTCTTCCTGCGTTTCCTCGTACATCGCAGCGAGAGGGCCGAGGAGCATTTCGACAAGGGGAAGCTGTCGATGCCGATCGTCATTTCCGAGAATCGCCCGCTTACCCGGATTTTGAAGCTATATATGAAGGAACAGTACCATCTGGTCTATGTGATGAAGCAGGGGAAGATCGTCGGCGTCGTTCCCGAAAAGGCGATCATCGACGGATTTCTCGGTCGTCTGACATCGGGGCATGCGGATTTGAGGTTTTTCATGTAGAATAAAAGGAGTGAGTTCGCGGGTTGGGAAAATAGGTTCCCGATAGGGAGGTTGGCATGAAGCAGCTGTTTATCCATTGTTCGAATCAGGTAACACAATCGGCGTTGCTGGAGGACGGGGTTCTGACGGAATTCGCCGTGGAGCGTACGGAAGGCGCTTCGCTGATCGGCAACCTGTACAAAGGGCGGGTCGTCAACGTTCTGCCCGGCATGCAGGCCGCTTTCGTCGATATCGGCTTGTCCAAGAACGCTTTTCTCTACGTAGATGACGTCCTGCATCCGCACCTGGACAAGCAGCCGAAGGAGAAGCCGCCGATCGGCGACCTGCTGAAGCCGGGGGACGAGCTGCTCGTTCAGGTCATGAAGGAACCGCTCGGAGGCAAAGGCGCTCGCGTGACGACGCACTATTCGATTCCCGGACGATGGCTCGTGTACATGCCGGATGCGGATTACATAGGCATATCGAAGAAAATCGAGCAGGAGCAGGAGCGAAGCCGGCTGAAGGGCTTGGCCGAAGCGATCCGCGAAGGGGCGGAAGGCGTCATTCTCCGGACGAACGCGGAAGGCGAGAGCCGGGAGGCGCTGGAGGAAGACTTGCACGGCTTGCGCCGGGTATGGCGGAGCATCCTCGAGCGAAGCAAGCATGCGAGAGCGCCGCTTGAGCTGCACAGGGATACCGGGCTCGTGGGCCGGATGGTCAGGGACGTGACCACCCCGGACACGGAGCAATTGTTCGTGGACGACGAGGCCAGAGCGAAGGAAGCGAAGTCTTATTTGCGCCAGACGGCGCCTGCTCTTGAAGGGCGGGTTCAGCTGTATCGCGAATCGAAGCCGCTGTTTGAGAAGTTCGGCATCAAGGAGCAGCTCGACAAAGCTTTCCAGTCCAGAATCTGGCTGCCGAGCGGCGGCTATCTTGTCTGGGAGCAAACCGAAGCGCTCACCGTCATCGACGTGAACACCGGCAAGTATACCGGCTCGGTCGATCTTGAGGAGACGGTGTTCCAGACGAACGGGGAAGCGGCCGATGAAGTAGCTCGGCTGCTCAGGCTGCGCGACGTCGGGGGCATCATCATTATCGATTTCATCGATATGGAGATCGAGGAGCATCGCCACCAGATCGCGCAGCGCCTGGAGACCCGCATCAAGCGAGACCGCACGAAATGCCAGCTCGTCGGCTGGACGCGGCTCGGACTGATGGAGCTAACGCGGAAGAAAGCGCGGGAGAACGCGATGAACTATTTTTACGAAACATGCGCGGCTTGCAAAGGCAGCGGGAAAATATATATTCGGTAAGCGGGCGATGTTCTAAAGAATCGATTAACGTGGCCGGAAAAGGCTGGGCTGGCGAGACGATGTTCTAAAGAATCGATTAACGTTGCCGGAAAAGGCTGGGCTGGCGGGGCGATGTTCTAAAGAATCGGTTAACGTGGCCGGAAACGGCTGGGCTGGCGGGGCGATGTTCTAAAGAATCGGTTAACGTGGCCGGAAACGGCTGAGCTGGCGGGGCGATGTTCTAAAGAATCGATTAACGTGGCCGGAAAAGGCTGGGCTGGCGAGACGATGTTCTAAAGAATCGATTAACGTGCCTTCTAAAGGCGGGGCGCCAGATGCGACGATTTTTATGCTTCGAATTTTGTGTAACCAAGTTTGCCGTTTCCGGGCGGATTGTGCTATATTATTGAAAAAATATTTCTATTTAAGCGTGAAGCACACGCCGTTTTCTCTCTAGCGGAGAAAGCGGCGTATTTTATTTTCAGCGTTCAATTTTTTAAGGAGGGATGTGGCATGGAGAGATTTGAAGAAGAATTCGAGAAGTTACTTGAGGAGCAGAAGGCAACTGCAACAGGACAACGAAGCGAAATGTTGAACCGGAATTTGACAGGGACGAAGCTGCTCCTGAAAAATTTGCTGCTTCCGGTATTCGGGAAGAGCGACGGGATTGTGCTCGAATACGAGATGAAGGGACCTTCGGGAGTAATGATTTTTGGAGATGCGGGTCTGCCGTCGCTGCGTATAATCGTCGAAGAGGATCACTTCGTTACTCATGCGGAGAAAGTTACGCGCGACCGATTCTCGTTCGAGAGGGCGCGGGCACGCTCGGTTGCCGTGAACGGCTTCGTCTATTTTCCGTTTAGCCGGGATGAACTGGAGAAGAAGCCGGAAGAAAGTCAGCGCAGCTTGTACGAGTTGTTGGGGCGAATCGGCACTAAGGAAGGCACCGGTTTGATGAAACTTCCGGTGTACGAACGAGAGCTACTGAGATGCGCATGGTTGAGGGGCCAAACGTTTCGCTTGGGAGACGTAAGCGAATGGCTGCTGCTCGGGAAGGAAACGTGCAGAAAGATCATCGCGGAAATGCAAAAGAAGGAGCTCGTGTGCTCCGTTGGAGGAAGCCCAAAGCGCTGCTATGAGTTTCACGTTTCGGAGAAGGCGTTGCAACTTTTGCTGAAGTTGATTTAATGTGTGGCGAGTGGTGGGCGAAAAGCCGACAACGTATATGAAAACGGAACTGTGGGAGCCGTAGCAGAGAAGCCCAGTGGCGGTGAAGGAAACCAAACAGTGGAGAGAAATGACGCGAAGAGCGAGCAACAGTCGAGAAAACGGAACTGTGGGAGGGGGAGCGAAGAAGCCAAGTGGCGGTCGAGGAGATGGGAAACGGGGGGAAGAGAGGAGAAAAGCCAAGCAACGGTTTTTAAACAAATTTCTTGCGTTCCCTATACCAATGTGCTAATATCTTATAGTGCGTGCAATCTGAGGATATGCAGGCTACAACCGCACTCCACCGGGTCGACAAGATCGGCGCTGCTCTGGCTCACCGAAGCTGCGGCATCCGACACCCTATGAGGCGAGTCTTAGACATAAGGAGGTGCACCAGATGTACGCGATTATTCAAACAGGCGGCAAACAGTACAAAGTCCAAGCAGGCGACGTAATCTACGTCGAGAAGCTTTCCGTTAACGCGGGCGACAGCGTAACGTTCGACCACGTGTTGGCCGTTTCCAAAGACGGAGGGCTGACTACGGGTTCCCCGACAGTTGCCGGAGCTTCCGTAACGGGCAAAGTCGAGCAACAAGTCAAAGGCGAGAAGATCATCGTCTTCAAGTACAAGCCTAAGAAGAACTACAAGCGCAAGCAAGGCCATCGTCAACCGTACACGAAAGTGACGATCGAGAGCATCAAGGCATAAGAGAGGTTGCCGAGATGATCGCGATTACGATCGTGCGCAACGACGAGAAGGCCATCGTACGGTTTACCGTAACGGGGCATGCTTATTATAACGATCCCGGCAAGGATATCGTCTGCGCCGGCGTATCGGCTGTAACCATCGGAGCGGTCAACGCGATTGAGAAGCTGACGGGACTCGTCCCGGACGCCGAATCGAGATCGGGTCTGCTCAAGGCGGAAGCTCCGCATAGCTCGGATCCTCGGCGGAACGACCAGGTCCAGTTGCTGCTGGAAGGAATGGTCGCCGCGCTCGAATCCATCGTGGAATCTTACGGCAAGTACGTGACCATAAAAGAAACCTTTGTGAAAAAAGGAGGTTGACACCATGTTGAAGTTAGATCTTCAGTTATTCGCCTCGAAAAAAGGGGTCGGATCGACGAAGAACGGACGGGACAGCCACTCCAAGCGCCTCGGCGCGAAGAGAGCGGACGGTCAAGTCGTAACGGCCGGCAGCATCCTGTACCGCCAACGCGGCACGAAGATCCATCCAGGCACGAACGTCGGCATCGGCAAAGACGACACTTTGTTCGCTTTGACGCCGGGCGTCGTGAAGTTCGAACGTCTGGGACGCGATCGCAAAAAAGTGAGCGTCTATCCTGTAGCGCAAGCCCCGGTAGCTGCCGCGCTCGAAGTCTAATAGGGCATCCAGAACCCCGGCCAATGCAAGTTGGTCGGGGTTTTTGCATGACGATTCGGCGAGCCGTGCGAGCGTTCGGAACGGCGTGGTGATGGGCGTCCCGCCATGGTATACTGGACGGGTAAGGGGCTTCCGAACGTTGGCAGACGAGGAAACACGAAACGGGGATAAAAAATGAGATTTGGGAAAACGTCACTAAGGGGGCCGGCGGCTCTCGCGTCGTTGGCTTTGCCTCTCGCGGCTGTCCTGATCTGGCCTCGTTCATGGTGGCCGTTAATCGTATTCGTTCTGTGGACCCTGGCGGTGTTCGCCGGAATGGCCGCCTGGCAGAGAAGAGCTCACCGCGAGCATTGCGAGAAGCTGCTGGCGCACGCGCAATTATCTACGATTCGCACGCTCAGCCATCATCGGCACGATTGGATGAACGAGCTGCAAATCTTATACGGGTACTTAAGGCTTAACAAGCACGATAAAGCGGTCGACGTCGTGGACAGAATAAGAACGAGGATGGAGCAGGACAGCCGAATCTCGCAGCTGGGTCACCCGGAGCTATCGTCTTATCTGCTGTCGTTCCGCACGATCTGCGATACGATGCGTCTCGAAGTCGAGGTCGAGGACGGTTTGTTCCTCGACAAGCTGCCGCTCGAACCCGAGAGGTTAAGCCGGGCGATTATCGGGCTGATTAACGTCATTCGTTTCCGCGCATCCGCGCCGCACGCCGGGGAGAACGTCCTGCGGCTTGCACTGGCGCACAAAGACGGGGCGCTGGCAATCGTCATGCAGTACAACGGCGAACTGGCGGCCTTGGACAGCATCACCGAAGAATTGGAGAAATGCCTGCAAGGCGCAGGACGATTGGCGCAGGGACTAGAGCCGGCGGAAAATGCTCCGCAAGCGCGGACGATGGAAATCCATTTTCCTCTGCCGGCATAATGGAGTGAATACAGCATGTTTGTGGATAAAGCGAAAGTTTTTGTTAAGGGCGGGAACGGCGGGGACGGTCTCGTCGCCTTCCGCAGAGAATTGTACGTGCCGGAAGGCGGACCGGCGGGCGGAGACGGAGGCAACGGCGGCAACGTCGTATTCCGCGTGGACGAAGGTCTGCGCACGCTGATGGATTTCCGTTACCAGAAGCACTTCAAAGCGACTCGGGGCGAGAAAGGCCGCAACAAGTCGCAGCACGGAGCCAACGCCGAGCATATGATCGTCCGCGTCCCTCCCGGGACGATCGTGACGGACGACGATACGGGCGAACTGATCGCCGATCTGACCCGGCACGGTCAGGAAGTCGTCGTCGCCAAGGGCGGCCGCGGGGGCAGAGGCAACATCCGTTTCAAGAGCTCGGTGAACACGGCTCCCGCCATTGCCGAGAACGGCGAGGAAGGGCAGGAGCGCTGGGTTACGCTCGAACTGAAGGTGATGGCGGACGTCGGCTTGGTCGGCTTCCCAAGCGTCGGCAAATCGACCCTGCTGTCGGTCGTGTCGGCGGCGCAGCCTAAAATCGGCGCGTATCATTTTACGACGATTACGCCCAATCTGGGCGTCGTGGATCTGGATGAAGAGCGCAGCTTCGTCATGGCCGATCTGCCGGGCCTGATCGAGGGAGCGCATACCGGTGTCGGCCTCGGGCACGAGTTTTTGCGCCACGTCGAGCGCACGCGGATCATTTTGCATGTCGTCGACATGTCGGGGATGGAAGGGCGCGATCCTTTCGACGACTGGGTCAAAATCAACGACGAGCTGCGTCTGTATAACGCGAAGCTGGCGGATCGCCCGCAGATCGTCGCGGCCAACAAGATGGACATGCCGGAGTCGGAGGACAACTTGGCCGCGTTCCGCGACAAAGTCGCCGAGGTCAGGCCGGACATCGAGATTATGCCGATCTCCTCGCTGACGAAGCAAGGCATTAGAGAGATGCTGTACCGCGTTGCGGAGCTGCTCGATTCGCTGCCGGACATCGACGATCAGGAAGCGAGCGAGCAGGCGGCCAAAGCGGAGGAGGGCGTCGTATTCCGGTACGAAGCCAACGACGATATGGCGTTCGAGATTTCTCGCGACAACGAAGTGTACGTCATCGAGAGCGAAGGGATCGAGAGGCTGATGCGCCGCACTCAGTTCAACTCTTACGAGGCGGTTATGCGGTTCGGACGCATCTTGCGCGGACTCGGCATCGACGATGCGCTTCGCAAGCGGGGAGCCAAGAACGGAGACACGATTCGGATCGGGAAGTTCGAATTCGATTTTTTCGAAGGCGGGCAGGACGATTATCTGTTCGAAGAGGAATAACCAATGGGATGAAATAAGGCTGCCTGGGCTCGATTATCGACCCGGAGCGGTCTTTTTTTCGAAACGGCCGAACCCTCGCGAGGCGTTATGGTATACTCGAACGGGTAAGACATGCCGTGCCGCAGCGGGTGGATAAGCCGAGCGGAGTCCGTAATTGCCTATTGCCGCAAACCGATCGTTTCGCTATAATGTCCTCTATATATATACAATCGTCTTTCCTGGGAGGACGCAATATGGCGGAACGTTATTTTGTCGTCCGCGAGGATTTGCTGCCGGAGGGCATTCTGAAGACGGAGCAAGCGAAGGAGCTGCTAAGGCGGGGGGAGGCGGCCACGGTTCACGAGGCCGCGGAACGCGTCGGTCTGAGCCGCAGCGCCTATTACAAATACAAAGACGGAGTGTATTTGCTCGAGCAAGCGTCTCGCGAATCGATCGCGACGTTGTCGATGGATTTGGAGCATCGTTCCGGCGTGCTGTCCAAGGTGCTAGGGACGCTGGCCTCGAGCGAAGGCAACGTGCTGACGATCTCCCAGTCGATTCCGCTCCAGGGCATGGCCAACGTCGTCGTCTCCATCGATGCGGCGGGGATGGGCGAATCGCTGACGGAACTGCTGGAACGGCTTCGTTCATTAAACGGAGTCAAGCGGGCCAGCGTCATCGGACGCAGTTGAACGTCGATACGATTACGAAGGTGAGATAGTCGGAAGCGGAGGAATAAGGATGAAGCCGATAAACGTAGGATTGCTTGGGTTGGGGACGGTCGGAACGGGCGTCGTCAGAATCGTCGAAGGCCATCAGGAGGATTTGTCCAACCAGGTCGGTTCGCCGATCCGGATTTCGCAAATTCTCGTTAAAGACCGCAACAAAGCGCGGAGCGTATCCGTCGATGCCGCGAAGCTGACGGAAGATCCATGGGAAATCGTGCGCAACCCCGAGATCGACGTTGTCGTCGAGGTGATGGGCGGCATCGCCCAGACGAAGGAGTACATCTTGGAGGCATTGGAGCGCGGCAAGCATATCGTCACGGCCAACAAGGACTTGATGGCGCTGCACGGGCAGGAGATTTTGGAGAAAGCCCGGGAAAAAGGCTGCGACGTGCTGTACGAAGCGAGCGTAGCGGGAGGAATCCCGATTATCCGCACTTTGATCGAAGGCTTCTCCTCGGACCGGATTACGAAAATTATGGGCATCGTCAACGGGACGACCAACTATATTTTGACGAAGATGAGCCAAGAGGGCGCGGCGTACGCCGAAGTGCTCAAGGAGGCTCAGGAGCTCGGATATGCGGAAGCCGACCCGACTTCCGATGTTGAGGGATTGGATGCGGCTCGTAAAATGACGATTTTGTCGTCTCTCGGCTTCCGCTCGAACGTTGCTCTGGAGAACGTCAGCGTTACGGGAATCAGCCGGGTGACGCAGGAGGATATCCGATACGCGAAACGTCTCGGCTACGAAGTGAAGCTGCTCGGCATCGCGGAGCGCCAGGACGACTTGATCAGCGTAAGTGTGGAGCCGACGATGATCAAGACGAGCCATCCGATCGCTTCCGTGAACGGCGTCTTTAATGCGGTCTACGTGCATGGCGAAGCGGTCGGGGAGACGATGTTCTACGGCGCCGGCGCGGGAGAGCTGCCGACGGCGACGTCGATCGTCGCGGATCTGGTCGCCGTGATCAAGAACATGAAGCTCGGCGTCAACGGTCGTCAGGCCCAGCTCTCCTACAACGTCTTGAAGCTGAAGAGCGACGAGCAGATCGCATCGAAGTTTTTCTTGCTGCTGCACGTTCAAGACCGCGCGGGGGTACTCGCCCAGATCGCGCAAGTATTCTCGGATTGCGACGTCAGCATCGAATCGGTCATGCAGCCGTCGACGCCTCATCAATCGTCTACGGAAATCATCATCATTACGCACCAAGCCAGCAAGAAGTCGATGGGAGCGGTGCTGCAGTCGTTCGAGAACTTGCCCGCCGTGAAAAGAGTCAAAAGCGTCTATCGCGTGGAAGGCTGATTATCAGACAACAAATGCGAGTTCGGAGAGCCGGTTTTCGCCAGGCATTCGGAACAACCTCTTAAAAGGAGCTTTAGTATGCAAGCAGCATCTGCAACAGGGTCGGAGTCCGGCCGCGTCGTCGTCAAAGTACCCGCGAGCACGGCCAATCTGGGACCGGGCTTTGATTCGCTCGGAATGGCTTTATCGTTATTCGCTTGGGTCAGCATGGCTCCGGCGGAGCAAACCCGGGTCTTGCTCGTCGGGGGCAATCTCGAGGGCGTTCCCGAGGACAAGACGAATTTGATCTACGAGGTGGCGCAGGCCGTGTTCCGCAAGGCGGGCGTCGACTTGCCGGAGCTGGAGATCGGCATTCGCAGCGATATCCCGCTGACCCGGGGGCTCGGAAGCAGCGCAGCCGCGATCGTAGGCGCTCTCGTAGCGGCCAACGCGCTGACCGGCTACGCGTTGTCGGAGGACGAATTGTTCCAGATGGCTTCGGAGCTGGAGAAGCATCCCGACAACGTCGGAGCTTCCTTGTTCGGGGGCATTATCGCGGCGTCCTGGGACGGCGAGCGGGCCGATTACGTGCGCATCGAACCGCCGGAAGGCTTGGAAGTGATGGCGGCCATTCCCGAGTTCGAGTTGGAGACGAAGAAAGCGAGAAACGCGCTCCCCGAGCAAGTCTCGATGAAGGACGCGGTGTATAACGTCACGCACAGCTCTCTGCTGACGGCCGCTCTGGCTTCCGGCAGACTGGACCTGCTCTCCCGCGCTATGAGGGACCGCCTGCATCAGCCTTACCGGGCGGCGCTGATTCCTGGCATGGAGACGATCTTGCGCGAAGCGCCCGACCACGGCGCATTGGGAGCGGCGCTGTCCGGCGCCGGACCGACGCTGTTGCTGCTCGCCGATACGGCGCAAATGTCCGACGGAAAACTCGCGGCTTTCGTCGAGCGGGTTATGTCCGCCGAAGGCATTCAAGTCGAGACGCGCTGGCTGAAGGTTTGCTTGCACGGTCCGCAGGTGCGGCATGTGGCAAAGAGCGATCCCGAGTTCGGACAAGAGCCGCAGGCATACTTGCTGAGCGTTCAAGCGGAGGTGGGCGTATGAGCCGGAAGAAGTCGGTAGCGTTGCTGCCGCAAGGCACCGTGTCGGACGAAGCCGTCCGATACTTGTTCCGCGGCGAGGACGTGGAATTCGTCTATTGCAAAATGATCGCGGACGTCTTCCAGTCGACGGCGAGCGGCCGGACCGATTGGAGCGTTATTCCGATCGAGAATACGATCGACGGTTCCGTGAATCTGCATACGGACTGGCTCGTTCACGAAGTGGACTTGCCCATCCGCGCGGAATGGGTGTACCCGTCGATCCAGAACCTGATCGGATTCGCTTCGGAATTAAACGGGGACGACGGCCGATGGGACCCGAACAAAATCGTCAAAGTGATGAGTCATCCGGTCGCGATGGCGCAATGTCTGCAGTTCATTCGGGCCAACCTGCCCCATGCGGAGCTGGAGACGCTGAGCAGCACGTCGGAAGCCGTCCGGACGGTCCAGAACAATCCGGGCAAAGGCTGGGCGGCGCTCGGCACGAAGCTGGCCGCGGCGGATATGGGGTTGGACGTGCTGGAGCAAGGCGTTACCGATCACGACAACAACTTCACCCGCTTCCTGCTCGTCGGCCATACGCCTTACGAGAACAAGGAGACGACGGCTCAGAAGACGAGCGTGCTCATTACGCTGCCCGAGGATTACCCGGGCTTGCTGCACCAAGTGCTGTCCGCGTTCGCCTGGAGACGGATCAACCTGTCCAAGATCGAGTCCAGGCCGACGAAGAAGAAGCTCGGCACGTACTATTTTTACATCGATATCGCTTACGCTCTGGATTCGGTGCTGCTCCCCGGAGCGCTTGCCGAAATCGAAGCGCTCGGCTGCCAGGTGCGATTGCTCGGCTCCTATCCGAGCGTGCCCTACGAGCCCGCGAAAACCGGGAACGGTTCCCCATCCCGATAAAAAGATCCGGCATGCCGACAGGCTGCCGGATTTTTGCCGTAATAGATGTCAAATGCCCAGAACCTGCATAGGATGTAAGGATTGCGCGAGGGCATTCGCCCGGTCGTGAACGATTCCATCACTATCAGGAGGGAAAGGCGTGAAAATCCATATCGTCAAACAAGGGGATTCGCTGTACTCGATCGCCCAGAAATACGGCGTGTCGCTGGAAGACATTGTGAAAGCCAATCCGGCTATTACCAATCCCGACGCGATCGACGTCGGCATGAAAGTCAAGATTCCGACCCGCCCGAAATCGGCGCTCGGCGTCATTCACCAGCATATCGTCCAGCAAGGAGATACGCTGTGGAAGCTGTCCAAGGCGTGGGGCATCCAACTGACCGACTTGATCAAGGCGAATCCGCAGCTTAAAAATCCGAACGCCTTGCTCACCGGCGAAACGGTCAACATTCCGCAAGCCTCTTCGCCAGGAGAAGGTAAGACCGTCGCCATGCACGGGAAGGCGCAAACGGGCGTCGTATCCGGAGCAGGCACGGGAACGGGGGCGGGGATAGGCAAGGTCGATACTAGCGTCAAAGCGCAGGAGACGGCTCCGGTAGTAATCACGCCGGTGGAAACGCCGGCCCCGCAGCTTGCTCCGGCGCCGGCGGAGGTCGCTCCGATCGCCGAAACTAAGCCGATCTACGGCATAGAGGTTCACGAGCAAATCGAATATATCCACTATCCGGTTAACATCGGCGGCGAACATGCCGGTCATTACCCGACGCCGCATTCCGGCTACGGGGCGGCTTATCCGGGCGTAGGCGCGCAGCAGGGCTACGGCGATCAGGGTTACGGCGTTGCGGGGGCGCAGCAGGGCTACAGCGATCAGGGTTACGGCGTTGCGGGGGCGCTGCAAGGCTATGCGGATCAAGGCTATGGCTACGCCCAACCGGGCGCGGGCGGGTGGCATGGCGGCTACGGCGCGCAGGCAGGGGCGGAGTCGAGTTACGGAGCCGCTCAACCCGGCGTCGGCGGAGCGGGATGGCACGGCGGTTACGGGGCGCAGACGGGGGCTGGGTCGGGCTACGGAGGGCATTCCGGCACCTCTCCGCTTACCGGCGGCATTCCGGCCGATCTCGGCGGCTTGTACGGACAACAGGACATTTCCTACAGCTCGCCCGATGCCGCTCAGATTCACGGTACTCTGCAGGGCGCGCCGAAGTCGAATTGCAAGCCTTGCGGGGCCCAATCTTCGCTTCCGGGCAACCTCTACTCGGCCGAAGCTTACGCTAACGCGGCAGGGTATTCCGACGGAAGAATTCCGTACGGTCCGACTCCGTTCGTCGCCGGGGCGCAAGCCCAAGCGCCGAGCGCCGTTAGCCCGTTCCCCGGCGCCTACGGAAGCGCGGCGGGAGCAACGAGTCCGCTTGCCGGAGGCTACGGAGCAGGTCCCGGAGCGGTCAGTCCGTTCGCAGGCGGTTATGGTCAAAGCCCCGGAGCGGTCAGTCCGTTTGCCGGGGGTTACGGTCAAGGACCGGGCGCGGTGAGTCCGTTGTCGGCCGGTTTTCCCGGCATGCAGCCCGGATACGGCTACGGGCCCCAGATGGGAGACCTTCCGGTAGGGTTTACTCCGGTGGCCGAAGGCTTGCCCGGAGTGGTAGCGGGAGCCGGCGTCGCGCCCGGATATTTCAATCCGACATGCGTAGGGGGCTTCCCGCCCATCCCTCCGATGCCGGGATTTCCTCCGATCCCGCCCATGCCTCCTTTGAGAGACGACATTAGCGATCAGAGGTCGGTCGCTGATGAAGAGGAAGAGGAAGCGACGGTCAAATCGGCTTCTCCCGCGAAGAAGCGTCAAGCGAAGCCGAAGCCGAAGACGGCCGCGGCGCGAACCGGCAAACCGAAACGCAAAGAAAGCATGCCATGGATAAAATGGTAATATGAGCGAATAGCGCCGGAATCCCCAGGCAACACTAGAGAAAAACGAAGAGAAGGGGATTCCGGTGTCTCGCTTCCGTATTTTCAAGGAACTGAAAAAATCGCTGAAGAGAAAACGCCGCCACGTCTGGTCCCTCGGGATGATCGCGCTTGCCTTCGTATTGGCTTCGCTGGCAGGGACATGGCTCGCAAATCGGGTCGTTGCCGATATGAGTCTGGGAGTCGTCCAGCCTGCGGAAGCGGCGCCGCTTCGGTCGGACGATGGCATGTCCGATCCGGATCTTTCTTCCCGGGACAGGACGCTGCTCGCTTTGCAGGAGCGCCGAGGAGAAGTCGAGCTGGTGCTGCACCGCTCGTATTTGTGCGGGGAAGAGATCAGACAGCTGGGCAGGCACGCCGCCTCCGAAGCGGCGGAACTGATCAAGTCTCATCGGGAGTGGAACGCGAGCCTTGATTCGGCGGTCGGCAAATTGACTGTGAAGGAAGAAATCGACGACCTCTCTCCGCAATGCCGCAAGACGGCGTATATCGGCATGGACGAGGAGGGCAACTTATCTTTGTTCGACGGACCGCCTTGGAAGGAAAAAGTGATTCGGACCTTTTTTCAGCTCGACGTGGACATGCTCGAGTCCCGTTTGGGCGATGACCGCGTTCGGGAGTTGGCCGAAGGCATACGAGTATCGGACAAGGATGAGTACAACAGCGTTCTATCCACTTTTAACGAGTATGCCGGCATAAGGTTTCAAACCGCCCCCCCGGCCTAGCCGTTTTTCCATAATCGGATTATCAGAGGCTGTTCCTCAGGTCAGTACATGGCCTGCCGGGACAGCCTTTTCGTCATACCTCCAATTGTACCGGAGACAGAAGCAAGCCGAATAAAAGAACATTTGTGCGGGAATAGGGCATCGGCATTAGAACCGTATCGTTCCCCAGCACATAAATATGCAGTATAGACAACCTCTCGGGACAGCAGATAGGGAGGCTCGTTGAAGGAAGGAGGGAATGCTCGGATGATCTATTTGTTGTTTCTCGTCATTATTCCTTCCGCCATCGGCTTCTATTATTTGATCAAGCCTCCCGTCGACCGGGAAACGGAGGCAGACATAAAGGCAGCGGCTCCGATCGCGGCCCAGACCAAAGGCTTGCAGGAAGCGCCCGCTCCGCCATTGGGGCGCGCCGTATTGCTTAAGCAAACCGCTAATAAGTAAGAGAACGATCCGGCAATTCGAGCAGGATAGGGGTGACAACCGTGTATGGACCCGCTGTCGCAAGCTTAACGATCATAACCTTTTTATTCACGGCGCTGCTGATTCTATGGCGTCCCAAAGGATTGCAAGAGTATATTCCGGCGTCTGTCGGGGCGACTCTCATATTGTGCATCGGCAGCGTATCGTTGAACGACCTGTCCGACATCGCGATTACGGTCAGCGGGGCGGCGATCACGATCATCGCGACGATCGTGATCGCCATGGTACTCGAGAGCATCGGTTTTTTCGATTGGGCTGCCGAAGGCTTGGCCGCGAAGGCGAAGGGCTCGGGATATAAGCTGTTTTTTTACGTTAATCTGCTCTGTTTCCTAATGACGCTCTTCTTCAATAACGACGGCAGCATTTTGATCACGACCCCGATTCTGATCATTGTTCTTCGCAATCTAGGACTCAAGAATCATCAGAAGATTCCTTATTTATTGTCTGGCGCGCTAATGGCGACGGCCTCGAGCGCTCCGATCGGCGTTAGCAACATCGTCAACTTGATCGCGCTGAAGATCGTGGGAATGGATCTCTATGTCCAAACGTTGATGATGTTCGTCCCGTCGGCGCTGGGCTTGGCGCTCATGTTCGGCTTGCTGTTCCTTGTCGCGCGAAAAGATATTCCGCGCAAGCTGCCGATCAAGACGACCGGCGACGGTTACGGCCTCAGCCAACTGCGCAACCATCCGCTCCGAACGAAGCTGACGAGTGAGGAAGCGGCGAAGCGCAATCGTTTAATGAGAAATATTTTCATCTTCGTTGTCGCCGTAAGGGCCGGCTTGTTCGTCGCCTCCTACTTGGGCATT
This sequence comes from Cohnella sp., assembly GCF_041641335.1. Classification (NCBI taxonomy): domain Bacteria; kingdom Bacillati; phylum Bacillota; class Bacilli; order Caryophanales; family Paenibacillaceae; genus Cohnella; species Cohnella sp. The sequence goes on from NZ_JBEPYQ010000080.1 coordinate 29,007, forward strand.
CCGGTGGAAGTGGTGGCCGTGCTCGGCTCGCTGCTCCTTCTCGGTTGGAGGTGGTACGCCAGAGGCATCGCTCCAACGGATATGATCAAGAAAACGCCGTGGCCCACGTTCACTTTCGCCTTGGGAATGTACGTCCTTGTCTACGGCTTGCATAATATCGGATTGACCGCATACATGATCGAGATGTTAAATCCCGTCGTATCGGGCGATCTGCTGCACGCCAGCATGCTCATGGGGACTCTGATGACGGCGATGTCGGTCTTGTTCAACAACCACCCCGCGCTAATGGTAGGCACATTGACGCTGACGAACATGGAGCTCGACGCGCTTACGCTGAAAGTATCCTATCTCGCCAACGTGATCGGAAGCGACGTGGGCTCGCTGCTTTTGCCGATCGGAACGCTCGCATCGCTGCTTTGGTTTCATATCTTGCGCAAGCATAAGATCAAAATCAGTTGGAAGGAGTATACGAAGGTTACCTTCCTCGTCATTCCTCCTACGCTTATGTTTACGCTCATCGCTCTTCACTACTGGGTGAAATGGGTGTCGGGATTCGTGCGATTATAAGCGGAAGGGGCGACAGCTTCGCGAACGTGGGGGTTCCGAGGCGGGGCTGCCGCCAGGAAGGCGCTGGCGGCTCCCTCTGACGGCAGATCCTCCGGGCGTAGCGAATTCGCGTTCTCCTTCTGTTCTCATAGAGAGGAACTTTTGCTATAATGAGGAGTATTATTTTTACATAGAGCTGCTAGAATCGAGGGATCGTTTCAAATGAGAGTGTTGGGAATCGACCCTGGGATAGCCATTATGGGATTCGGGTTTATCGATAAGTCGGGGCACAAGTTGACCCCCGTGCAATACGGCTGCATCGAGACGACGGCCGGGACGCCTCAGGAGACGAGGCTGAAGCAAATCTACGAAGCGGTATGCGGTCTGCTGGATCAGTATAAACCGGATACGGTGGCTGTGGAGAAGCTGTTCTTCAACAAAAACGTAACGAATGCGTTCAGCGTCGGACAAGCGCGCGGCGTATTCATGCTGGCGGCCGCCCAGCGGGGGCTGCCGATCGCGGAGTATACGCCGATGCAGGTGAAGCAGGCGGTCGTCGGCTACGGCGGCGCCGAGAAGAGGCAAGTTCAGGAGATGGTCAAAATGCTGCTCAAACTATCCGCCATCCCCAAGCCGGACGATGTAGCCGACGCGCTCGCCGTTGCGATCTGCCACGCCCACTCTATCGTCCTGAATGAGAGAATGAATGGAGTGACGCGCCGGTGATCGATTATTTGCGGGGCAAGGTTGCCCATGTGGAATCCGAGTACGTCGTGCTGGACGTACGTGACGTAGGCTATCAAGTGTACACGCCCAATCCGTACGGATTGGCGAGAAACGACGAGTCGCTGCAGCTGTTTACGTACCATCACGTCCGGGAGGACGCGTTGCAGCTGTTCGGCTTTACGACGAGGGACGAGCAGGCGTTGTTCAAGAGGCTGCTGGAGGTGTCCGGCATCGGTCCGAAGGTGGCGCTGGGCGTCCTGGCCGGAGGCCGGCCGGAGAACGTCGTCGCGGCGATCCAGCAGGAGAATCTCGCCTTCCTGACGAAGCTGCCGGGCATCGGCAAGAAGACGGCGCAGCGAATGATTCTGGATCTGAAAGACAAGCTCGGAACGATAGACAGCCGCTGGGCCGTCGCGGCGATGATCGACTTGCAGCAGCCTGAGGCCCAGCCGGAGGAAGGCGGCGCTTCATGGGCGGCCGCGCGAGAAGCGCTCGCGGGTCTCGGCTACAAGGAAGCGGAGCTGGACAAGGCATGGCTGTCCATGAAGGATCGGGTTACCGGCGGCGAGTCGCCGGATACGCTGATCAAGCTTGCGCTGCAGCAATTGTTCCAAGGATGATCGGCAAGCGGGAGAGGAGGCCGGAACAATGGAAGAGGAGCGTATCGTCACCGCGCATCTGATGATGGAAGACCAGGCGGTGGAATACAGCTTGCGCCCTCGCTACTTGGCGGAATATATCGGCCAATCGCAGGTGAAGGACAATCTGAAGATTTACATAGAGGCGGCCAAGATGCGGCGGGAGCCGCTCGACCACGTGCTGCTGTACGGCCCCCCGGGGCTCGGGAAGACGACGCTGTCCAACATTATCGCCAACGAGCTCGGCGTTCACATTCGTACGACGAGCGGACCGGCGATCGAACGTCCGGGCGATCTCGCGGCGATTCTGACGAATTTGCAGGAGAACGACGTGCTGTTCATCGACGAAATCCACCGGCTGCACAGAACGGTGGAGGAAGTGCTGTATCCGGCGATGGAGGACTTCGCGCTCGATTTCATTATCGGCAAAGGACCGAGCGCGCGCTCGGTACGGCTCGATCTGCCGAAGTTTACGCTGATCGGCGCGACGACAAGAGCCGGACTGCTGTCCGCGCCGCTCAGGGACCGGTTCGGAGTGGTGAGCCGTCTGGAGTATTACGGAGAGGACGAGCTGTCTTTTATCGTGACGAGAACGGCGGAAATTTTCGGAGTCGGCATTATCGGCGAAGCTTCCAGAGAGATCGCCAGACGTTCGAGAGGAACGCCGAGAATTGCGAACCGGCTGCTGAAGCGGGTCCGCGATCATGCCCAGGTCAGGGGAGACGGCATCATTACCGAAGAGGTCGCGCACGATGCGCTGGAGCGCATCCAGGTCGACCCGATGGGGCTCGACAGCATCGACCATAAGATGCTCCGCGCGATGATCGTCAGCTTCGGCGGTCGTCCCGTCGGTCTTGACACGCTGGCGGCGTCCATCGGGGAGGAAGGTCAGACGATCGAAGACGTGTATGAACCTTATTTGATGCAGATCGGATTCCTGCAGCGGACGCCGCGAGGAAGAATCGCCACGCCTGCGGCCTATGGCCATCTCGGTCTGCCTCTGCCCGCCGACCGCTGACGCCAAGCCATCTCCATCCACCACAACGATGAACGGAGGTACCCGATATGATCACAAGCGCTACAGCGAAGACGAAGACAAAGCCTTCCCGCTTGCTTCTGTTCGTTCTGCTCTCGGCCGTGCTGGCGCTGAGCTCTTCGCCGCTCGCCGCGCGGGCGGCGGTCGCCGTTCCGGATACGATCCGGGTCGCGCTGTTCCTGAATCTCGGCTCGGGCAAGTATCAGGCCATTACGCCGAACGCGACACTGTCGTCCGCCGGAGGCATGAGCCTGATCTGGCGCGACGGACAGTCGAACGCGCCGCTCGGAACGGTTTCGGCGGGCCAAACGGCGACTTTCGCGCTGGACGCCTATCGCGCGCTCGTGCTCGAAACGGCGGATTACAACGCCGCCCTCGCCTCGTTGAAGAAAATCCAGGCGTCCTCCAACGCGGGAGCGATCATGCAGCTCGCCAAGTCCGGTAAAACCATCTACCAGGTGACGGAGGGAGCCTACTCCAGCGCGGCAGGCGCGAGCGCCGCGCTGGCTAAATGGACGAGCGCCGGAGCGGCTTCGGGTCCGGCGTTGTCGAAGGCGCGGGTGCTCGGTCCATGGGCCGTCGAAACGGGGGCCTATGCGAGTCAAGCGGAGGCGCAAGCCGCTGCCGACCGGCTAGGAGGCGCCGGACTGGAAGCGTTCGTCGCCCTTAAGCCGCTTGGCGGCGCCGTGCAGTACGTCGTGCGGATCGGACAGGAGCAGGACGCCGCCAAGCTTGGCGCGCTGCAGCAATCCGCCGTCGCGGCCGGAGCGGCCAACGCGCGCATTCCCGAAGCGGGGGAGCCTTACATGGTGCTCCGCCAGAACGTCGCCCAGGCGGACGCGGCGGCGACGCTGTACGCGCTGCCGGCGGGTGCTTCGTCGGTCATCCGTGTTGAGCCCGCGAGCGCGGACGGCATCTTGCTGGCCGAACGCAGCAAAAGAACGTATCGGGGCAGCATGGAAATCAGTATTTTGAACCAGTCTCTGGCGGTCGTGAACGAAGTCGACTTCGAGCATTACTTGTATTCGGTAGTCGGAGTCGAGGTCGGCCAGAGCTGGCCGCTGGAAGCGCAGAAAGCGCAGGCGGTCGCGGCTCGCACGTACGCGCTGTTCGCCGGCACGGGCTTCCAAATCGCGAACGTCGTGGACACGACGGTAAGCCAGGCTTACTACGGCATCGGCTCGGAAAACCCGAACTCGACGGCCGGCGTGGACGCGACCGCGGGGGAAGTGCTGACGTACGGCGGCAAGCTGATCAACGCCGTGTTCTCCGCCAACTCGGGCGGAATTACCGCAGACAACGCAAGGGAAATTTGGGGCGGGGACCAGGCGTATTATTCCTCGGCCGTAACGAGCCCGGACGAAGGGCCGCAGCAGGGCAAGCTCGATTGGCACCATGTGGCTCTGTCCAACGGAG
>NZ_JBEPYQ010000081.1:0-32959 GCF_041641335.1 Cohnella sp.
TCATGAATCTGGGCATGATTTTTGGAATCGGTAAACTTATGGTTTTGGCCTTTATTTATCTACCGAGGATGAATCTGTGCAATCAACGCCCCGCTTGGCGATGCTCGAAGCCAGCAGATATAGCCCGACATAGATCGGAAATGAATAGATATTGCTTCCAGTGAATGGAATGATATAAATCAGCCATTTGTGAGATCGGCTCGGCCACAAAAGCGGAAAAACCCCCAAATAGGAGAGCCTTTATCAGCGGGTTCCGGCTTGTACTGGTTTAAGAACATCACTGTGGCGGGAAGAAGTGAAAAATTCCTTGGAAAATTGGCCGACATGAACGGTAGGACTTCCCTGTGATAATGCCAGAGTCCCATGGCAATCCCAAGCTGGTTCGGCCATGATGACACGATAATCATCGTAAACCCGGATAGTAGAAACTGTCCCGTAGCCCTCTTATCCCGAAATCCGATTCAAAATAGCCAGGAGTTCGAATCGATCGAAGAGCTTGCTGAGATGTCTGTCCAACGTCTTGTCGACTTCTTGGTGCAGCACGGCAGGAACCGTTTCGAAAATCCTGAAGCGGTCGCCAAGCCTTGCAGAAAGCCGCTATCGATTGCCCCAAGCGATGGCGGACTCTTTCAATCTCGCTATGGCTTCGAGTATCCCGTTCCTGCAGGCCAACATAATGAGGACGCATCCTTTTCGATTCCTGTGAATACGGTCATTATATTCAGCAACTTCTGAACAGGCAATCCCGCCAGAAGTTGGACGTTACCTTTCAGCGGAAACACAATACTGTCCACAAAGCAATGGCTAAATGGAAACTCATCCCTCTCCTTGACATTTGTTGGCGTTTTTCAATTATAGCGGTTGATTCTTAATGCAGACAGGTTTTGAACAAAATTGTTTCAGTCCATCCCAGTTGCCCCAGATGCAATTTTTGCATCGATTCGGTTGTCTTGGGGCAGAGGTAGTCCGGTTTTCAACGCTTGTACTGGATGTTGGTGACATGCAGGTATCCACCTTTCCAAATTTATGCAAACAGCATTTAAGTTGTCCAGAAACGAATTATCCTATTCCGCCAAGCAGCAATCCGCATCGTGAAAGTTCCACTTTGATCCAATCTACTCCAGCCCCCGCATACAAATATCAAAGACCGGATCTGTCCATATTGGACAACAGCCGGGCTTTGGTCCTATTTCGCAGGATAAGTTGTCTTCGAAAATTATACTTTGAATTTTCCAACTAACGCGCGAAGCGAGCAAAGCAATCACTTTCTCTCCGGCGACTTGAATTTCAGTTTTTCCTGCTAGTCCGGGTTATCGGCGACAAGTCCGAACAGAGCGTCATAGTACGTCTGCCAGTTTTAATTCCCGTTATTATAAGGATCCAAATATTGCGCTTCTCCGATTATCACAAAACCACGCTGGCCCGTTTCCATATCGACAAGATCTTATTCGATGGATTGAGCCAGGCTGTGTACTTCCATATCATGATTCGTAATAAACTCGGTTTCCTTCTGGAATGCAGCCATCTGCATCCGGTTTGCCCAGAAAGCGAGGGACAAAAATCCGAAAGGCGCTGAAATCGAATACAAACTGACCGGACGCACAGGGGGGGACATCACGGTTTCCTCCCGGTTACGCGCATCCGTTGCAACGTCTTCAAATAAGCTGGCCTTGTACGCATTTTGGATAGCGGCAAACGAAGCACTGTATCTTTCCAGTCGCTAGCAAAAAACGGGCTAAGTGGTTGCAAGTACGGCTGCCCGAGCGAAGTCAGTCCATGCAGGTGGATGCAGAACCAGATCAAACCAAGACCGATACCCCACATGCCAAGCCATGCCGCCAGAATCAACAGTGAAAATTGAAGAAGCTTGCTCGCATTTGTCATTAAATAATTGGGAACGAGAAAGGAGGCATGGCGGAAATGGCGATTACAATCACCATCACGTTGCTTGCGATTCCCGCCTCCACGGCTGCTTGACCGATGACAATACCGCCTACGATGCCGAGTGTTTGGCTGGATTTGGTGGGCATGCGCAAACTGGCTTCCTTTAATATTTCCAGAGTCAGCAGCATGAGCAGCGCCTCCCAGAACGGTGGATATGGAATTTCACTCCGTGATTACATCAGAAGAAATAGCATCTCCAAAGGAACCACCTGATAATGATGAACCGTCACCGCTACGTAAGCCGGGGTCAAAAACAAAGCAATTACAAACGCGACAAAACGAAGTCCCCGCAGGAAGGTGCTTACCAACCAGCGATGTACATAGTCTTCTGGGGATTGAAACAAATTAAGCTCAAGCTTTTGTCCAACTGCTCGGTTAGGCTGTCTTTAGGGCCGTACACAATCGATTCCTGCTCGGAAGAATCGATGGCGCGGCCCAACTGATTCTGCTTTTTGATTGCACAAACGTTCCCGATTTCATCAAAAACAAGGATTCCTCCTTGCAAGATGAGCTCTTCGGTTTGCTGCAGCGTCGTTACGTCCACCCGATCTTCGGAAATCACCTTTTGTCCTGCTTGTTCGTCCGGGGCGTGCAAAAGGGGAAGCACGATGTCGCTTTCGACCTGATTTTGATCCACAAAGGAACGGATGTAGAACAGCTTGACTTTCCGCCCTCCCGCATCCAACTCATGCACTTGTGCATCGTGAATATCGTGAAACAATTGCTGCACGTGCTGCGGAGACAAGTTACCTGCAGGAGGTTGGGTATCGGCTTCTTTTGGCGTATCACTTTTGTCTTGCTTTTTAAACCAACCGATCCAACGCATCGTCTCCCTGCCTTTCGCGTTCAGTCCATGTATTATTTTTCCCGATATAACAAAAAACATGCTTCGCAGTTCCGGGTTGTTGGCAGTCTTGAGATTATGAGTCGGTTCGTGAAAAAACCACCGATTTTACTACCGGTGGCTTGAATCGTGAACATTTCGCAAACACTGATTCTCCCAGTTGTTGCAGAAGTCCTCATACACTTGCTCGACTCCGCTGTCGGATATCATGTGTCTGGCCAGAAAGTCGTACCAGAACTGATCGAAAGACAAGGGCATCCGGGTTCCATATTGGGAACGAAGGGTTACATAACGGTCCCAGATTTTGATTCGGAATGCTGCCAATTCATCACATCGCTCCATGTCGGTTCGCCTTTAAGCGGCGCTGGTATCGCTGGATATTTCTGACGTTTTCGCTCTTTCTTCGGCCAGCTTTTGAAATTGTTTTGCTCTTTCCAGATGAAAGGCACGCAATTGGTCGTGATATTGAGCCATTTTCATGTGCCAGTCGTACATTTGCCTGACATAAGCGGCGTGGTCATGCGTAAACATGGGCATTGCCTGTTTAGTAAACTGCATTTGAAAACATTCCTCCTTGGGTTAGGTAAAGTTGATCTTACAGCATTAGTCTATGGCAGGCGCATAGAAGAGACAACGGCATCCGCCCGGTTTCCAGTAATTTTTATCGGGTTGTTTGTCTAGACGCGGATGGAAACACAACCTCCCGTTCTTCAGCATAGGCTAAAAGGAAACCGAGATCGAGGAGGAGATTTCAACGTGTATGCTTATCCAAATGGAATGTACAGGGAAACGGCAAATTCCACATTATCTACAGTAACTTTGGTTGACCCGTATTTTTATCACACCTTGCGCTCGCTTCAAGCAAAGCCGGTGGTTATTGAAACGTTTCGAGGTCCTGTTCGGGGTACGATAACCGACGTGAGACCGGATCATGTTGGGCTGCAAACAGACAGTGCTTCTTTCTTCTTACGTACGCAGCAAATGATCTGGGTTATGCCTTCTTAGCGCTCCGGCGCGGCATGAGACAAACGTCCCCTGTCATAAAGATAATAAGAACCATCAATTTGGTAAGGGGATGATGTCCGCCATGTTCAAGCGCATCAATTTATTGCCCATTGCATTGCCTGTTCCCAAACATCCGGACGCTAACGCCGCCGCGGCCGTGCAGGAACTATTAGGCGGCCGTTTCGGGGAGATGTCTACGTTGAATAATTATTTGGTTCAATCTTCGAATTTTCGTAGCAAGAGAAAGTTGAAGCCCTTCTATGAACTTGTGGCCAGCATTACGGCGGAGGAGGTTGGCCATGTGGAATTGGTGATGAACTCCATTAATTTATGCCTGTCCGGTTCCACATTTCCGGCAGATCCGGATGAGTCCCCTCTGCGCAACGGGGTTGACAAACGCAATACCTACCATTTTATTGCATCAGCTCAAACCTCGTTGCCCGGCGATTCGATGGGCAAAGCATGGAACGGCGATTATGTCTTTAACAGTGGCAATCTGGTACTTGATCTGCTGCATAACTTTTTTCTCGAATGCGGCGCCCGCACCCATAAGATGCGCGTGTACGAGATGACAGATCATCCTGTCGCCCGCGAAATGACGGGTTACTTGCTGGTCCGCGGGGGAGTTCATGTGCTTGCTTACGCGAAGGCGCTCGAAATCATGACCGGAGTCGACTTAAAAAAAATGCTCCCTATTCCCAATCTTGAGAATCGGGCATTTGATGCGACCCGCAAATACGAAGAACAGGGAATTCATCGAAAGTTATATACGTTTAGCGATTCAGACTATGAAGATATCGCTCAAATCTGGAAAGGATCCCACCCTTCCGACGGAGAGCGATTGGAAGTCGTCAGAGGAGTTCCCCAAGGAGGGGAAGTGCCCGATCTTGAAGAAGTGCCGGAAGAATTTGCCCCTGGCATCTCGAATGAGGATTTTATGCAGATTGCCCAACGGCTGCAAAAGCTCGCCGGATTGTAAGGTGTTGCGTTCCTATACGGGTAAGGGTTGCTGCTTATATGGCATGTATACGAAACCTTTATTTATGTTTATTTCTATTAGCCGTGCGCGACTCCCAGCGTGCGGCTCGTCACATGGTGGTGGTCAAGCACAAGCCTTTATTTGAATGGTTTCAATTGCCTATCCCTTAGTTCTTGAATTTTATTTTCTAAATATTCGATGCGAGATTTTAGTTGTGCTTTCTCTATGACATGTTTTCTGCATATTTCCAGAAGTTTCTCGTTCTTTTCCTTCTCATTCTGAAGCGCCTGCTTAACTTTTTCATACCGATTCTCAAGCAATCTTTTGCCGCTTGGTCTGGTTGACGTTTCGATTGCAGTAGCTGCAATTTCTTCTGCCCCTTTTTCAATTTCCATCTGCAGCAAAATGGCTTGATCACAGCGTTCCTTAAGATCAGGACGATTATAGATCGTCTTTCGCTCAATGCCAGCTTTTTTAGCAATCGCTGATATGGACAGTTTTTTCTTTCCTTTTCGGAGGTTTGTTATTGCTTGTTCGATACGCTCCAGTGTAACGAGTTTATTTTCTTTAGAAGGGTCACTCATGCCATTCCCTCCCATTCGATTGGTGTGATATTGTAATCTGAATGATTATCAATTCCGGAATAATTCACCTGGGTTTCCAACTCATCAATAATTCCTACGAGGTATTTTTCAATTGTCTTTAACTTGTTCTCATAAGGACCTCCAGCAGGTGCAGATGCCAATTCGCTACGAATTTTTTTCAACCGGCCTTTATGAACTTCAAGAAAGTCCGGAGTAGTCAAAAAATTGCGGCATCCTAAACATACCCCGTCGCCTTCACAAGGTTCATTTCGCATTGGATGGTGAAGACAAAGTCCATGTGACAAAATTTGAATCTTATGCGCTTTACGCAATTTATCAACTTGTTCGATGGTCTTTCCTTTGAATGGGTTAATTACTTTAAGTTTTTCTTTTATTTGAAGAGCCTGCTTACCAACAAGAACTGCGCCTTCATTGAATACTTTCGCGAACTTGTTCCTTACATCCTCTTGAAGCAGGTGTGTATAGTGCTGTGTACCTCTAATGGACTTATGATTTAACAATTTCCGTATGGTTTCCAGAGAGGCCCCGCCTTTTAAAGCATACGTAGCGCAAGCGTGGCGGAATGTATGAGATGAAAAATCAGCAATATCTCCATTTTTATATCGGAGATTGAGTTTTTGAAGCCAGGGTCTTAGAAAATTCTTTGACCAATTTGCATGGGAAACTATACCCACGGGATATCCTTTGACATTACGTATTCGATTAAGAAATAAATACGGTAAGCCCGATTCTTTTCTTAACGGAGCCGTGTATTTTTCTACTTTCGTAATGGCTTGTACGACAAGGGCATTCGCTGGTTTATACACCCTCGTAGGTTCGGCTTGCAATTTACCGGTGTTATACACCAATTTAGTTTCTCCGCCAATTGGCTCAATGGAGGCATTATACATCGTAATGATTTCGCTAATGCGAAGTCCAAGCTGCAATCCAACTACTACGCTAGCTGCAACAAGTATATTTTCGTCCATATCTAAATCACTTACTGCTTTACGCAATATCTGATCGATCAACTGTTCGTCCGAAATTTTATCAATGTTTACTTGCTCTGCTTGCTTGGCATCCTTCTTTAACGCTTTGTTATTAATAATGAGCTCATTGTACATACCCTGAACAAATCGAACATCTTTTGGAACATCCCAGCCTTTAATATTTCCCTTTAATAAGATTTCTTTTAACGCCAATGCACTTTTCTTGATTGAAACAGAACTTATTAACTGACCGCTTGTCTCGCTTTTCGCTTCAGGCAAATACGTAAAATACATCTCCAATAAAATCTGATCAATTTCTGAAAACGACTCCACTTCCGGCGCATATTCTTTTATAAATTTAGAAAATCGAACAACACCGTCTAAATTTCGTTTGGCAGTTGAAAACTTGCCCGTGGTTAACTCATGATGCATAAACCATTTTATTACTTCTAGCATTTTGGGCTTATCAACAACAAATTCAAAATCAATCATAAGCCTCTTGCCAGACAAATGCTCTACATTAATAAATCCGTTAAAATCCCATACATTGTCTGAGAATTTACTATTACCGCAACGGAAATCTGATTGGGGTATTAGGGGGTTGTAATCAAACAATTGAAGCTTTATACTTTCAACCACTCTGCATCGCCTCCAAACGCCCTATAATCGTTTCTAAGGCGTATTCAACAGTCTCAAGATGATGTGTCGTCCCGATATACTCCTGAGCCATATATGCCTCTCTGTTGGCTCTGAGACGATCCAAATGGTCTTTATGAATTGGTAAGTGTTCGGGAGTCGTGATAAACTTAGGACAGATCACGCACATATTAAATTTAGAGCATATCTTGCCCTCATTATTTATCGGCTTCTGACAAGCCCCATCAGGCAATGAAGCAGACAATAGCGTTTCCGTGTCGAGATTCTTTCCTTGACCAAGTTCCTTCTCATTGATTTCCTTGACTATCATGCCAATAAATCCAAGCTTTTTATATTCGCTTTCAACTTTTGGATTTTGGACTTTTGCATATAAGCTTGTGGAGTGCAATGATTCGTGACCTAGATATTCTTGAATTTCAAACATGCTCATGCCCTTATTTAGCATGTCCGTTCCAAGCGTATGCCTAAATGCGTGAAAGGTTAATGGGTATAATTCGCCATTGTTATCTCTGATATCATGCTTTTTGACAAACCGATAAAGTTTATCTCGAAATATTTTTTGGAGCAGTCTGGCGTACCGTATATTCCGTTTTTGCCAGTAAAGACAAATGTAGTTTGTTGCAAGTTCTTTCCTGGCCACTTCTGAGTATTGTTCAAGTAGTTGAACTGCCCGTTTGACTCGATTTGATACGGGGATATATCTGTCAGCCTTATTTTTCGGAGAGAAAACATACAATACGGGTTTTCCTGTAAAATCTTCAGTTATACAACCCTCGGTTAGGTCCAAAACCTCTGAAAGCCTTATTCCCGAATCGATGCCGATCTCCACAATAGACTTCAAGAGGATGTTATTCTCCTTTTTTAAAGCTATTTCAATCTGTTCCATTACATTATCGGGTATATACCTTGTCCTTAAAACATCATCTTGCTTCAGTGCTTGGTACTCATCTCCATCAAAAACCTGTCCCTCCGGAAAACCATCATACTCAAAAAACTGCCCATGTTCTACTACCCATTTTAGTGCAGACATAGCAACCGATCTTGTAGAGTTTGCTAAATGAATCTGTTGTAAATAATAAATATACATTTGAGTAATTTGGTGCGATAAATCGGCATAATCCATAATTTTCAAGTTGTACTCTTTCAGGAATTCAAAGAACCGTTTCAATGAATAATTATATCGATACAGTGTTTCGACGCTCGGCTTCCCTAGACTCATGCATTCAATTGTTATTTGCTTATGTATTTTCTTGAACCATTTATTTGGCAAATATGAAAATTCAAAAGATAATTTATCACCATAACTCGATTGATACGGAACCTCCCATCTATCAGTTTTTGTATCAACTGTTGAAATATACGCTCTACTCAATTCAACTCCGCGCTCCTTCTCTGACGCATGAAGCTTTCATATGCCGTTGTTTTCGCTTCAAGCGACAAATGTTGATACTTACTCGTAGACTTAACATCATTATGACCTAACCTATCTTGGACATAACGCATATCAAATCCCGATTCGGTGAGTTCGGTTCCATGGGTGTGCCTAAGCATGTGAGGAGTGCATTTTATACCCACTTGTTCAGATAGCTTATTGAAGAGCTTTGTTATCGTATCGCGGATCATATATTGGCCAGGGCTGGTTTCATGATTCACAAATATCGTAAGATGTTTTCCATCATCAGGGCGATGATACAAGATATAATCCTCTATGGCAAAGACAATATCTCTGCTGACGGGTATTTCCCTTTCTAGTGATTTGATGTTGTGGTCTTTATGGTATAGTGGATCATGCTCTTTTACCTTTATAACCCCAACTTTTGTTTGAATCTCATAATCACCTATACGAAGACCTAATGCCTCACTAATCCGGCAACCCGTTTCATAAAGAAATCTGAACAATAACTGATTTCGGGCATTTAAGCTCTCATCTGACTGTAACATCTCAAGTCCTTGATAGAGCTTTTCAACCTGTTCCCAAGTCAAACGCTTACCCTTAACTGATTTTTTCTCTTTAACTCGGAAGAAATTAAAACCCATATCTTTACGACTAACTTTCTGAACTAGGAAATGTCTGTTTTTTGAATCATCTTTATAAGTTAATGGGTTCTCCGTCACAAAGCCCCCAATCACTTCATAAAATCGATAAAATGAGGCTATTGTTGCCATATACTTATTCTTTGTCTTTGCAGATTTCTCTTTGTCCGTCTTTCCGACTTTCGTTTTCAAATACTCAAGCCAAGAAAACATATCCGCTTTCCTAACCTCGTAAAATTTAAGCCCCACTTCGTTTAACCAAGTGAAATATTCCTTTAAGTCTCTACTATAACCTTCGATTGTGTTCTCAGAGTGCCCCTTCTCTTCTAAATAGTGAAGAAACAATGTTATTTCCTCGACAATGTTGTAGTCCTCATCCACAACTACTACATTTCGTTTTCCGGCCTCATTGAGAGTTTTTTCAATTTTCAGATTACCCATATTCATCACCACCAAGATCAATACTATATGATGTTCAGCCAATGTTTTCCCACTTTAACCGAACTTGAGTGTATATATCATCCATCATCTATTATTATGGAGCTAATTGTCAATTATCATAGTTGAGTTCCGGACTAAACTCAAGAAACAAAAGGAACGATTCGCATATGCAATGCTCTTCCGCCGCGGGTACAATGAACTCTTTTGTGCTGCCATAGAAAAAGGTGTGTTGCCATAAGGCCAACACACCTTTTTCCTAGATATTATCCGTTGTGTACGGAAGCAACGCTACCGCCCTAGCACGTTTAATTGCAACTGTTAAAGCACGTTGATATTTTGCGCTTGTTCCAGTCACACGGCGAGGAAGAATCTTCCCCCGTTCACTAATGAACTTTTTAAGAACTTCCGTATTTTTGTAATCAATATGAGTAATTTTATTAACTGTAAAGTAGCAAACTTTTCTACGTTTACCTTTGCCACCTCTACGTGGAGCAAACTTTCTTTCGCCACGTTCTTCGTCATTTCTTTGTGCAAATGCCATTGTTATACTCTCGTTCCTTTCATTATGCATATTGGTCAAACGTAATAAGCTTTCTCTGGCTATCCCCTAGTTCAAAGTTGGGTGTGGATAAGTCTTACGACTTACCCACACCCAACTTCTCACTACGGGGCTGCACCCACATCTTGAAATAAGGATGGTCATCATCACTAGACTACATTGACTGTCATAACGTATTACACACTTTACTCAACATCATGCGATCTTAATAAACCGTGGATGCTGGTCGTAAATGAAGATTACCATTACACAGTTAAAATGCTTTAAAACCCCTTGTTTTACTGAGGTCTTAAAGCATTTTCTTGCTCTCAGATGTTACGCTCTCTAAAATGGCAGATCATCGTCCGATATGTCTATCGGTCGCCCGTCATCGGCAAAGGGATCGCTATTGTTGCCTCCGCTGCGAGATCCGGCGCCGGCGTTGCTGCGATTGCCGCTGCCGCCCCCGTATCCGCCTCCCGCGCTTGCAGCCGGAGCGCTGCCGTAAGCATCGTCTTTTCCTTGTCCTTGCCCGCCGCCTTCGCGGTTAGGCGATTCCAGGAATCGAACGTTGTCGGCGATCACTTCGGTCACGTAGACGCGTCGGCCTTCGTTATTCTCGTAGTTGCGCACTTGAATCCGGCCTTCCACTGCGGCCAGACGGCCTTTGCGAAGGTAGTTGGCGCACGTCTCGGCAAGCTGTCTCCAAGTAACGACCGGAATAAAATCCGCTTCCCGTTCCTCCCGATTGCCGGAGAACGGACGGTCTACCGCCAGCGTAAACTGGGTTACGGCTACGCCTGCGGGCGTGTAGCGCAGTTCAGGATCCCTGGTAAGGCGTCCTATGAGAATGACTCGGTTCAGCATCGCGGTTTCCCTCCACTTGACATGGCATTGTAAGGCTTCGGCGGTTATCCGCCCGGGTTGTGCGGTTTACGCGATTTGTTCTCTGACGACCATGTGACGAATAACTTCGTCCGTAATCTTCAGAACGCGCTCAAGTTCCGCCACGACTTCCGACGTTCCCTTGAAATGAACCAACACATACGTCCCTTCGCGGTGCTTGTTGATCTCGTAAGCAAGACGACGTTTACCCATCAAGTCGTGCTTAGCGATCTCTCCGCCGTTCCCGATGATGCCCTGGAATTTCTCCGTGACAGCTTGAACGGTTTCTTGTTCCACGTCCGGACGGATGATGTACATCAACTCATAGTTGCGCATCTTCCGTTCACCTCCTTAAGGTCTTATGGCCCCCCACTTGGCATACCGACAGCTTGGCTATCGGCTGGGAAGCAAGGAGTATGCAATCTACAGCATACCTGAATACTTTATCACAACGGGTCGAATACCGCAAGGAATTTCGCGCTACACTAACCCATACGACAGGGGGTGAAGGCATGGGCGAGCAGACGCAGTTCGAACCCGGACAACGGGCTCCGAATGACGGGGAGTACATGGAGATCGGAGAAAATTCCTTCCACATGGGGGTAAACGACCCGCAGCACGTGAACTTGCATAAAGGGGAGAAGTTTCCGGAGACGACGAATCACAACCGCAAGTGGAAAAAGGTAAAACGGCAGCGCCAACTTTAAAAAGCCGTGTATATTGAAATGGAAAACGGGACATTCTATATTTCGGCGACGGTAAACGAGAGGTGTGGTTCCGTTGAACGATTTCGGGCAACAACCAGTTGAGGCGTTCCTGTCGGAGTAGGGAAAGCGAGGGGTTGTGCTAAAGACAGCCATCTGTAAGATGAAGTTGGAGGCATTTCCTGAAGCCCCGAAGGGCTGAGTTGAAATCAGCAACGTAGGTTAACGAAACTCGAGCAACTCACTAAACGTCGCCCGAAGAACCCCGCAAGGGGTTCTTCGTCGTTTACGCAATATCGCCGGATTTGATCGCCAGATGGAGCAGCAGCTTCGTCTCCGGATCGTCCAGCCGAAGTCCCAGCTCGCTCTTGATCCGCTCCAGCCGATAGTTGACCGTGTTGTAATGGACGAACATTCTCTCCGCCGTCTCTTTGGCGTTGCAGTTGCATTCGAAATAGTTGCGCAAAGTGTTCAGAAGCGAGCCCTGCTGCTTGCGATCCAGCTCCAGCAGCGGATGCAGGTACAGCCTCTGATACTCCTCCAGCTCTTCCGTACCAAGCAGCCGGTAGAGCAGCAGATACACGCCCAGTTCCCCGTAGCGAACCGTCTCCTCCTGCAAGCCGCACACCCTTCTGATTTCGGCGGCGCGTTTCGCGTCGCGATAGCTTGCCGACACATTGCTTTGCTTGCCGACTTCCTTGCCCATGCACAGGGAAGCGGATTTCTCCTGAAGCAGCGGCCGCAAGTAACTCCACACCTGCTCCGGATCGCTATCCTTAGCCGGCGCTCCGTTCATGTCCGCCCGCATCGTGAACAGGACGACCAATTCCCCTTCGAGAACCGTCCATTTGGCCCCGGACTTGCGCGAATCGCTCTCCCAGTTCAACCGCTTCGCCAGCTCTAGCAGCCCTCTGACGTTCGATTTGCGATCGTGGAACGACACGACGCCCGCGACGTATCGACCCTCTTCCGCCAGCGGCCAGCCGCACGCTTCGGCGCGCAGACGCAAGTCGTCCGTCGAGACGATTCGGCCCGCCAGCCAATCCTGCAGGAACTGGTCGAAATACTTCGCCTCGATGTTTTTCCGCGCCAGCAGGTTGCTGATCTCGAAGCCGAGCAGCCGCCCCGCCCAATTGATCGTCAGCGTGTCCACCGGCCCGTAATCGGCGGCATATTCCAGAATCAGCATCAAATACGGGCGGACTTGTCCGTCCGGCACGGCCGCGACATGCACGCGCACGCTGCGCTCTCCGATCTGAATCACGTTCGTCTCCAGCGTCTGCTCGGTGCGGAACTTGGCCCACTCTTCCTCCCCGATCCGCTCGCACAGCGGCCCCGCGTCCGACGACGCCGCAATTCGGTTGTGCGGATCAAGCAGAACGACCGGATTGCGGATCATCGTCTGCAGATGGTTCAAATACGCATGAAGCCCGTCCCCGTGCAGCAGCACGTGGGACAGGCGTTGAACGCGGCCTTGCAGCACGGTCAGATCCTTGGATTCCGATACGAGCACCCGCTCCATCACTTCGCGGACGACGTCGGAGAACGTCGTGCTCGGCGGCAGCTCGATGAGCGGCAGGCCGTGCCGGTTCGCCGCTTCGACGGCCGACCTGGGCACCTCGTCGAAAAACCGCTTCGTCTTCACGCCCAGCGCGACGACGCCCTTGCTCGCCAACTGCGCGATCAGCGTCACCAGAATTTCCGGATCGTGCTTGAACGGATATCCCGTCGTCATCAACAGTTCTCCAGGCCGAACCCAATCGACGACGTCGGGCACTTCCATAACGTTGATCCGGCTGATCGGCCTATCCAGTCCCGTTCCCCCGCCGAGAAGAACGGCTTCCTTCAGTTGAGGAAGATCGAACAGCGCTCCGACCGTAAATCCTTCCTCCGTCATCGTTCCATTCACCGCCGTCTCCTCCTCCCGCTCTTGCGCAAGCATGCGTTCCTCTTATTCCGTCAGCGCTTCGACGATCTCGCCCGACAGCGCCGTCCATCCGAAGATGCCGCCCTGCTGCCGGATCATGCGGATCGCCGCTTCCTGGTCGGCCGGATCGAACGCGGCCGTCGCGTCCTCCGGTACGAGGCAGCGGTAACCCCGATCGTTGGCCTCCCGCACCGTCGTATGCACGCACACATGGGTCGTCACCCCGCATACGATCAACCATTCGATTCCTTTACCATCCAACAGGCTCTCCAGCTCCGTTCGATAGAACGCGCCCTTCCCGGGCTTGTCGATAACCGCCTCGCCCTCCAGCGGCGCCAGCTCGGGAACGATCGCATGGCCCGGCTCTCCCCTAACGAGCAGTCGGCCCATCGGGCCTTCGTCTCCGATGCCCGCGCCTTGCCGGCGGCTGCGCTCCAGCTTCGACGGGGGACAATCGGACAAGTCGGGCAGATGCCCTTCCCGCGTATGCACGATCGTCAGACCCGCCTCCCTCGCCGCGCGAAGCAATTCCTGAATGGTCGGGATAATCGCGCGAGTCGGCGAAATGTCGTTGCCTAGCATCTCCCCGAACCCGCCCGGCGAACAGAAATCGTTCTGCATGTCGATCACGACCAGCGCCGTGCGGCCGGGGTCGAACTCGTATGCGTACGGCTGCGCTCGCTCCACCTTTTTCACCGCGCGATTCCTCCCTTCTACTGCCGCTCCAACGGAACCGGCACCTTCGTCGTCTCGAAAAATCGATTGCCCGGCGCCCCATCCTCAACCGGAAGGAAAATGCTGATCTGCTCCGTCGGAGCCGTATCGTCGTTCGCCACCGAATGAACGACTCCGGCCGGCACGTGGAACGTATCCCCCGCCTTGTACGATTTCCACTCCCCGTTGCAGAGCAGACGAACTTTGCCCACCGTAATATGAATGATTTCCGCCACGTTATGGTAATGGGGCAGAACGGCACCTCCGACGCCGATCTTCTCCCACAGCACCGAGCTTGCTCTTACGCCCAAAGAATCTGCCTCCTCGGCCGATACGATCTCCCGGTGATAGAGCTTGATGTGATCGGGCATCAGCTCCCATTCCATGCCGTCCGCCGTTCTCACCGTCGTCCGCTTCTCCGTCATCGGTCCGCCGCCTTCCCCGCGTAGCTGCGTGTCGGCTTCGGAAAGCCTTCGGACGTCCCGTCCTTGACGACGACCTCGTCCTCCCAAGGCAGCCGGTAGCTTCCGTTCACGAGATCCTCCATATAGGTGTATGGGCAATCTCCCGCTCCTCCGTCCACCGCCACGTAGCCGCGATGGCCGAACTGATAGATGTTGTTCTCCACGCCCCAGAGGCGGCGCGCTTCGCGCACGAGCGACGGACGAACCTCTCCGGCGACGATCTCGTTCGGACGCCCGCCCCCGACGACGAGAGGAACGCCGTCGAAGCCGACGATCATCGCCTCTCCCATCGAATCGAACGTGCCGTCGCTTCCGCACATGCACACCGACGCGGTATACATCAGGTTGCAGAACGCGTTGGCCTGATTCGTCACCTGCCATGCGTGGCGGATCGGAGCCGTGTATCCCGCCGTGCGGATCATGATATCCGCTCCGAGGTACGCGCATTCCCTCGCCATCTCCGGGAACATCCCGTCATGGCAAATGATGAGCGCCAGCTTGCTCCCGTTCGGGCCTTCGCATACCGGAATGCCGAGATTGCCCGGCTCCCACGGCTCGACGGGTACCCATGGATGCAGCTTGCGATAGTTCAACCGAATTTCGCCTTGATCGTCGATGATCAGCCCGGTATTGTACGGGTAGCCGTCCGGATTCGCCTCCATGATCGAGAAGCAGCCCCAGATCCGGTTATCCCGGCAGGCGTTCCTGAACGCCTCAACCTCCGGCCCGTCGATCCGGCACATTAGCGCCGGATCGGTATTCATCGACAAGCCGTGAAGCGAATATTCGGGAAAGACGACCAGGTCTATCCCCCGCAGCCCTCTGCGCGCCTTCCCCGTCAGCCCGACGATGCGGCCGACCTGCTCCCGGAGCTGCTCGGGGGTATCCACGACGGGCAGCTGCAACTGCACTAGTCCGATGACGACGCCGTCCGGACTTTTGTTTAATCCGCCCAATCCGCTCATTTGCCCGTCTCCTCTCTATTGAACCGTTACTTCGGAATGCTGCCGATGACGCCTTCGACCAGATAATCGGAGCCTTCGAGCTGTTCGACCGTCGGCGTTTCGCCTTCCGCGATGCGAACTCCGCCCGACTGATCCTTGACCGGTCCCTTGAACGGAAGCAGCGTTCCCTCCAGCAGCGCCTTCTTCTGATCTTCGACGTATTGCACGACGTCTGCCGGTACGTTCGCACCGAACGAACCGAGCTGCACAACGTTGTCTGCCAGCGTTCCGCGATACTTGCCGTCGAACTTGCTGCCCTTGAACTGACCGTCCTGAGCCGTCTTCACCATCTCGACGAACAGCTCCGGCCAATTCCACAGAGAGCCGGTAATCCAGCCGTTCGGAGCCAGGGAAGAGGCGTCCGCGTGGTAGCCTACCGTCATAACGCCGCGCCGTTCCGCCGTCTCGATCACCGTCTTCATGCAGTCCTGATGAAGGCTGAGCACGTCTACGCTGCCGTCGATGAGCGAGTTCGTCGCGTTCGCTTGCTGGCCGGGATCGCACCAGCTTCCCGTGAAGACGACGGACGTCGTCGCGTCCGGATTGACGGAGCGAGCGCCGAGCGTGAACGCATTGACGTTAAGCAGTACCTGCGGGATCGGGACGGAGACGATATAGCCAAGCTTGCCGGTTTTGGACATTTTGCCCGCCGCTACGCCCGCCAGATAGACCGGCTCCCAGATCGTACCGAAGTACGTTCCGACATTGTTGGCCGTCTTCAGACCGCCTTGGTGGAAAAAGACGACGTCCGGATGGCGCTTGGCCACGTTAAGCGCGGGTTCCAGATGTCCGTAGGAGGTCGGGAAAATGATTTTCGCGCCGTCCTTGATCATCTGCTCCATGACCCGCTCCGCCTCCGCCGTCTCCGGCACGTTCTCGGCGCGCAGCACCTTCAGATCCGGATAAGCCTCCTCCACGGCCACGCTGCCCAAGTATGCCGCCTGATTGTAGCCGTAATCGTCCTTCGTGCCGACGAAGATAAACCCTACCGCGCTGCCTCCCGTCCCCATCGACGCATCCGCGCTTGCGGTGGACGTCTCCGAGGAGCCGCCCGACGGGCTGCTCGCGGAATGGCTTCCCGGCTGGCTGCAGCCGGTAATCAGCATAATGAGCGCCAACGCTCCCAACAGGACACTGCTTGCTCTTCTTTTCGTCTTCATACGGTTTCCCTCCACTTTGAATTGATCTCTATGTTTGGCTTGCTCGTACTGCCTTGGATGGGTGAATGCTGCGCTATCCGCTGCCCTCTCCGGCGAATACCTTGCCCAGCGCCTCCGGCGTCCGGCTCGATTTCCTGCGTTCCACGATCAGCAGCGCCAACAGCGTGAGCAGATAAGGCGCCATGAACAGGAAGAATGGAGAAATGGCGTAGCCTTGCTGCTGCACCGTAAGCTGAAGCGCCTGCGCCGCGCCGAACAGATAAGCTCCGAGCATCGCCCTGGCCGGCTTCCACGAGGCGAATATAACGAGCGCTACGGCGACGACGCCTCTGCCCGCGGTCATGTTCTCCACCCAGGCATGCGTATAGGCGATGGAGAGCTGAGCTCCGCCGATTCCTGCCAGGAATCCGCCCGCCAGCACCGCCAAATAGCGAACGAGCTTCGCGTTGATGCCGCTGGCGAACAACACTTCCTCCCGCTCCCCCGCCGTTCGGAGCATAATGCCGATTCGGGTGCGGAAAATGACGAACCAGAGCAGCGGCACAAGCAGGATCGACAGATAGGTCAGCGGATCGTGGTTGAACAGAATCGGTCCGAGGAACGGAATGTCCGACAGCAGCGGAAGAGCCACCGGATTGAATCCGACGATCTGCTCGCTGACGAACCCCCGTCCGAAGAACGCCGTCACCCCCATGCCGAAGAACATGATCGTAAGGCCGGTGGCCAGCTGATTGGCCCCGCAGCTTAAGACGAGGAAGGCATGGATCGAAGCGATCAGGAGTCCGCACAAGCCTCCAGCCAGCGCGCCCAGCCACGGATTGCCGGTCCATACCGTGACCGCGAACCCGCCCAGCGCGCCTCCGAGCATCGAGCCTTCCGTTCCGAGGTTGATGACCCCGGCTCTCTCAGATACTAGCTCCCCTTGGCTGGCCAGCATAACCGACGTTCCGGAACGGATCGCTCCGGTGAGAATGTCCGCCAGAATCATCGGCTCCACCTCCTGCCGCCGAGAATGAAGAACAAGACTAGCGCCATCAGAATGTTAACGGAAGAGGACGGAAGCCCCGATCCGATCTCCAGCGTGTTGCCGGCAACGCTGATCATGCCGAGCAGGAAGGCCGTAACGATCAGTCTGAGCGGATGATTCCACGCCATCATCGCGGCTAGGAAGCCGAGATAGCCGAAGTTGGCCCCGGTCGAAGCGCGCAGGCGGCCTTCGATGCCGGCGATCTCGATCATGCCCGCGATGCCCGCCAGCATGCCGGCCGAGATCAGTACCCAGAAATACATTTTATTGATGTTGAATCCGGCCCTCTCCGCCGCCAGCCGATTGCTGCCGAGCACGCGGATGCGGAAGCCAAGCCTCGTCTTCGCCAGCACGAACCAGACGAGAGCCGCCAGCACGAGAGCGACGACGAAGCCGATGTGCAGCCTCGTTCCGTCGACGATCGGAAGTCTTAACGACGAGGAGATTTCCGGCGAGAACGGCCAGTTGAACGAATCGGGGTCCTTCAGCATGCCGTGAACGAAGAACCCTACGGTGAACGTGGCGACGTAATTAAGCAGCACGCTCGTAATCGTCTCGTTCAGCCGCCCCTTCACCTTGAGAACGGCGACCAGTCCGGCCCACAGCGCTCCCCCGAGCGCCCCGGCGATCAGCATCAGCGGAATGCCGAGCCAGGCCGG
The DNA here is from genome assembly GCF_041641335.1 of Cohnella sp. NCBI lineage: Bacteria > Bacillati > Bacillota > Bacilli > Caryophanales > Paenibacillaceae > Cohnella > Cohnella sp. The sequence goes on from NZ_JBEPYQ010000081.1 coordinate 18,560, forward strand.
CATGGCGTTCAAGTAGAATACGGCGAACCAGGTAGCGAACAACGCGCCGATGGCGAGCTGCCCCTCTCCTCCGACGTTCACCAATCCCGCCTTGGCCGGGAGCGCCGCGGCGAGTCCGGTCAACACGAACGGAGTCGCCTTCAACAGCACTTCGCCGAAGCCGTATAAATCGCCGAACGCCGACTTGACCATCGAGACGTACAGGTCGATCGGATTGACTCCATAACAGAGCAGGAAAATGCCGTACAACACGAACGGAGCGACGAAAATCATCGCCTGTACGCCCCGCTTCTTCCACCGCGCGAAGGAGGGCCATCTCCCCGCGGACAACGCAATCGTTCCGGTTTGTGTCTTCACGCGGATTCTCCTTTCAGCATGCGATAGCCGATCTGCGTCGCATCCGTATCTGCGGTCTTGTAGGGGCCGAGTAACTGCTTGCCGCTAAGCACGACCAACTCGTCGGACAGCTTGAACAGTTCGTCCAGATCCTCGGAGAACAGCAGAATCGCCGTCCCCTGCTCCGCCAACCCGATCAGCTGCTGTTGAATCGTGCGCGTCGTTCCGATGTCGAGCCCCCGGCTCGGATAGCTGATGATCAGAATGTCCGGACTGCGGATAAGCGCCCGAGACAATACCATTCGCTGCACGTTACCTCCCGAGAGCGTATCCGCCCTTCGGCTTCCTTCCGCCAGAGAGAGCAACTTGGCTTCCTCGCTGCCTTCCAGCCGCTCCTTGAGCGTTTTCCAGTCGATCCCCGGTCCCTTCGCTCTCATCGACATGCCGTCCAGCACCATATGCTCCAAAATACTGAAGCCCGGGATAACCGACTCCTTGATCGGGTCCTCGGAGACGAAGCTGACTCCCGCATCCATGAACGCCCTTGGCCCGCCCTTCATTTCCGTTCCGCCGATCGAGACTTTGCCCGAAGCCAGCTTCCTTAATCCGAACAGCGCTTCTGCCAGCTCCCGTTGACCGCTCCCAGAGATGCCCGCGACGCCGACGATGCGCCCTTTCGGCAGAGACAGCCGGACATCCGTCAGCACGGGTTCCCCATGATCTCCGCGAATGAGGCCGTCCTCAATGCGAAGAGCTTCCTCCTCGTCCGCCGCCAAGCTCGCAGGCTTCACGACCGGCTTTAGCGTCTTGTCTCCCATCATCGCGGAGATGAGCGTCTCTCCGTCCAACCCGTCCTCTTTTGCCGCCGCATAGGTCATCTGCCCGCCTCTGAGCACGCTCACCCGATCGGCGACGGCAAGCACCTCGTTGATCTTGTGCGTAATCAGCAGAATGCCGTAGCCGTCCTGGCGAAGCAGATCGAGCATGTTCAGGAACGATTCAACCTCTTGAGGGACGAGAACGCTGGTCGGCTCGTCGAAAATGATCATTCGCGTACCGGGAGCGAGCAGCACCTTCACGATCTCCAGTCGCTGCCGCTGCCCGAGGTCGAGCTGCCAGACTTGCGCGTCCGGCTCGACCTGCAATCCGTACTTGGCAGAGATGTCGACGATCCGCTCGCGCAGCTTCTTGCGATTGAACCGCCAGCCCGTCTCGACCGCCAGCGCGATGTTGTCCAGCACCGTCAAAGCGGGAACGACCCTGAAGTCCTGGAACACCATTCCGATGCCTCTCGCTCTGGCTTTCGTAGGGGGATGGAGCTCGACCCGTTCTCCGTCCATCCATACCGCGCCTTCGTCCGGCTCGTATACGCCGTAGAGCATCTTCATCAGCGTGCTCTTGCCCGCGCCGTTCTCGCCCAGTATCGCGTGAACTTCCCCCGCTCGAACGATCAGGTCGATGTCCCTGTTGGCAACCAGCGAGCCGAATCGCTTGGTCAACCCTTCGGTCTTGAGGAGATAAGGGAACGTATCGTGGTCGACAGACATCTCATCATCCTCCTTATTTTTATGTTAGTTTATATTACATTTATTAGTGGATCCGATTTATGTTTCTGATTATAACGCAATTTAGTGTTACATTCTTTATACTTTAAGAATAAAAATATAGGTAATATATTGTTTGTTGATTATAAAGATAACATATATATAACATTTAATTGACATATGAATTATTTGATCGGGTCTGTAAAAAAGGCTTCCCGTCAGACGAGCTCCCCCTAATTGAGGAAGACCCCGCTAACAGGAAGCCTACGCGCCCCTTGAACCCTAATCTACTCTATTGCGCGCCAACCGCCGAAGGACGTAATGTCTTCCGCTCCCGCCGCGGCATATCCCTCGCACACGAAGCCAGGCACCTCGGTCCCGTCTTCAAGCTCGACTTTGCCGATGCCGAGCGGTCCCGGAATGTCGGAGACGAACGAGCCGAAGGACGCAAGGGGCATTTCCCATATTTCCAATTCGATCGCCTTCCCTTGCCCCTCCCGCTTAACCATCCCCGGCTTAGGAGGAACGGTCGGCAGTCGATATAGCGCGTATTTGGGAGCGGTCCTCGCCTCCCGCACAAACTTGGCGCCCAACTGCAGCATTTGCTTTTCCAACGCATATCCTCTCATATGCAGCCCGCATACGGCAACGAAAGTATGACCGGCCGCAGCCGTCTTCTCCGGCTGCGCCGAGCCGCTTGTCGCAGCCAGAGCGGCGCCGATCGCCAGGTTCTCGCGCGAGGATGGAGCGAACAATGTGATTCCGAACGGAACGCCTTCAGCGGCTTCGCCGAACGGAATGGCCGCTCCGCACAGTTCCAGAAGATTGCAGTGATTGGTGTACAGCCCCATCTGCGTATTCGTCCGGACGGGATCGTTGCGAACCTGCTCCCTCGTCCATGTGCCCCCGGATGTCGGCATCACGAGCACCGCGTTGCTCAATAACCGATTCGACTCCAGCTTGATCGCTTGCAAGGCGTGAATCGCCTTGAACACGGAAGCTCCGTCGTAAGAGGATTCCGCAGACGGACGGAGAATTCCCGCCGTAACCGGCAGCACGCTGTCCGGGTGCGCTTCGATGAAGCCTCCGAGACTGGCCCATCTCTCTTCTACGAAAGGCCCCCCGTACAGTAAATCCGCCGCCTCCTGGAACAATCCCGTGTCCACGTATTCGATCGGCAATCCCAGACTCTCCAGCTTCTCTATCGCACGCTTCCAAGCCCATCGGTATTCGTCCGCATAAGGGCCGAAGAAGCTTAGCTCGCCCGCGGGAAGCACCAGCCTGGCCGGGAGCTCCGGCGCGAGCGGAGACAGCTCTCTGGACCAAGGATCGGTCGGTTCCAAGCCTCTGAGAACGCGGTCGATCTCCAGCGCGTCTTCCAGGCTGTTCGCGAATACCGAGACGCAGTCCAGGCTTGCGCAAGCCGGCACGACGCCTTTGGTCGGCCATGCGCCAAGGCTGGGCTTATATCCGACCAAGCCGTTGAGCGCCGCAGGCACCCGCCCCGAACCCGCCGTGTCGGTTCCCAGAGAGAAGGCCGCGTGGCCCCTGGCGACGGCGACGGCCGAACCGGAGCTCGATCCCCCGCTGATCAGTTCCTCTCTGATCGCGTTGCGGGTTTCCCCGTAGGGACTTCTTACGCCGACAAGCCCCGTAGCGAACTGGTCGAGGTTTGTTTTGCCTACGGGTATCGCTCCTGCGCGAATCAACCTGTCGACCACGACCGCATGCTCGCGGGGAACGTATTGATAATCGGGACATCCCGCCGTCGTAGGAACGCCCGCAAGATCGATGTTGTCCTTGATTGCGAATGGGATGCCCCAGAGAGGCGCCTGATTCGGATCGAACGCAGCCAATGCGTCCAAATAGGGCTGAATCCGCTCCATTCTCGGCGGGGTAATCCATACGTTCATTTCGCTGTCGCGCTCGGCAAGACGTATGATCTCCCGGACGACTTCCTCGGGCGTCGTTCTTTTCTCCCCATATGCCACTCTTAAACTCTCTACTGACAGCGTTTCTATCGTTTGTTTCATCTCTCTTCCCTCCGCCATTCCTTGACGCCCGGTCTCGTGCCGCCGTCTATGCGGCTTCCCGGTCTCATTTTCCGACGAGTTTGCCCAAAGCTTCCATCGTTCGGGTCGAATCGGATACGCTGCCGAAGACGCCTCCCTGCATCGTCACCATCTTCAAAGCCGCCAAGCGGTTGTCCGGATCGGTCGCTCCGGTGCAGTCCTCCAAAATCAAACATTCGTATCCACGGTCGTTCGCTTCGCGCATCGTCGTATGAACGCACACGTCGGTCGTAATGCCGGTCAGGATCAAATTCTGTATCCCTCTCGTCCGCAGGACCAAATCCAGATCGGTCGCGTAGAAGCTTCCTTTGCCTGGCTTGTCGATGATGATCTCCCCTTCTATCGGAGCCAGCTCTTCGATGATCTGCCAGCCCGGTTCCCCGCGCACCAGAATCCGCCCCGCCGGTCCGGCCGATCCGATCTCCGCGCCGATCTGCTTGCTCCGCCACCTCTTGTTGGCCGGCAGATCGGACAGATCCGGACGATGCCCTTCCCTTGTATGAATGATCGTAAATCCCGGAATCGCGCGGGCAACCGCCAGCAAACTGCGAATCGGCTCGATTGCGCGCCGAGTAAGGGACAGATCGTACCCCATACGGTCAACGTACCCGCCAGGGCCGCAGAAGTCGATCTGCATGTCGATAATCAGAAGCGCGGTATTGTCCGGTCTGAGTTCCCCGTTGTAGGGGTAAGCGTAAGGATTGGCTTCGATGAACATGATCTCCACTCCTTGGTGTTAGATATATGATAGTTTTTTTCTGATGTTTGTTATATTATATAACGCAAAAAAGACGGAGTCATTGTATGACACCGCCAATGCGTATCGAATATTTTTGTGTTCATAGCATAAAGGACATTCCCTCAGTCAACAAAAAACGATCCCTTCTCAGGGATCGAGCCATTTTTTGTTTATGGCGGAGAGGGTGGGATTCGCTCCGTCGCCGTTGCGGCTGCACTATTCGTGCACCACCACCATTAGCGACTATCACGCCGGGGCCTACGAACATGCCTTTTGGCATGTCCGCTTAACGGCCCGTTCGAATCCTGCTTCGCCACAAACAAAAAACGATCCCTTCTCAGGGATCGAGTCATTTTTTGTTTATGGCGGAGAGGGTGGGATTCGAACCCACGCACGCCTTGCGACGCCTAGATGATTTCGAGTCAACCCCCTTGGACCACTTGGGTACCTCTCCGCAGCAAGAAAAAGCATATCATATTTTGTCCCGGCGCGCAACTGGATTGTGTATCCAGCCGGCAAGATATGCAATCTACGTCTCCGTCTCTTCCGAAAGATCTCCTGCAGCGGAACGCAGCACCTTCTTCAAGCTCTTCTCGAACTTCGCTCGGGGCAGCAGAATGCTATGCTTGCATTTCACGCACTTAATCCGAATGTCCATGCCCATCCGAATGATCTCCATCTCGTTGGCGCCGCAGGGATGCGGTTTCTTCATCATGACGACGTCGCCGAGCTCGAAGCTTTTTCTCTCCATTCCGGTTCCCTCCCCGATTTCTTTGCTCTCGGCCGTTCCGGCCGTCCCGATCAATCGATGACTGCCGCCTGCTTCGATTCTAACGCCTTCTTCACCTCCGTGTTGATCAGGCGCATTACCTCTCCGGCGGTTTTCGGCTTGCATTTCGCCGTAATTCGAATCGTCATCTGATTCGGCGCAAGCGCTTGTACGCCCAGCACCTCCGGCGACGCGGTCAAATTCATATCGTTGATCTGGTTCAGAACCTGCCTCATCAGAGTCATCATCTCCTCGATCGTATAATCGGAGGAGACCGTAATGTCGACGACGGCAAGCTGCGGATTTACGGAGAAATTCGTCACCTGGTTAATCGATCCGTTCGGAATAATGTGAACCTCGCCCGTCCAGCTGCGAATGCGCGTCGCGCGCAAGCCGATCAGTTCGACCGTCCCCTTATGCGAACCTGTCTGAATTTCATCCCCGACTGCAAATTGATCCTCGAAAATAATGAAAAAGCCGGTAATGATATCTTTGACCAAGCTCTGGGCGCCGAATCCGATCGCCAGACCGATAACTCCCGCGCCGGCAAGCAAAGGAGCGATCTGAATATGGAATTCTCCCAGTATGAGAAGAATCGTTATAAAGTTGATGAGATAAGAGGCCGTGTTCTTCAGCAACCTCCCCAACGTCTGTACGCGTCTCGTTCGAAGCTTCAGCCTTTTGGATCTCTTCTCGCTCGTCGCATGATCGATAACGCGATTAAGAACAAGGAGAGCAAGACGGCTGACGACGTAGATTAATACGATGCGCAGCACTACGATCGATAGGTCCTTCCACATTTCCGTATCCTGAAGAAAGTCGCTCATTTCTCGAACAAACTGCTGCCATAGATTCTCTTGGGCCATTGTCTGCCCCGTTGCGAAGAAAGGATTCATCGTTCTATCTCCTTCTCTCAATGAATCTGTTCGTACCCGTCCGCCGTTTTCTCGAACAACCCTCGTATCTCTACGTTTTCCGAAGCGATGATCCGCTTCACTTCCGTCAGATCGGAGGCAGGAAAAGCAATGGATAACGCGCAGCCTGCCGTAATCTCCTTGGGCGTGGGGCAAATATCGATTTCTATATCCGCGTATTCGAGCAGCATCTCGGCCCGCAACGCTTGCTGCGTGGAGTCGAATGCGATCAAGAGAGAGTTCATCATGCAAACCTCCTGCGTCCAAGTATAAATGCGTCTGATCGTCCATATACTAGTAACATACTAGGGTAGGAGGCGAATCAGACGAATGAACGGCGCTTGGGAGAAACGCTCGAGCCCCGCACCGGAATCGGCGGCGCTCTCTTTAAAGATTCCTTTTAACGATCCAACCGTATTGCAAAGGTTGTCCCACCAGCTCGGGTATTACTTGGACGATCTGTCTCCCGATCGCCGGATCGTGATCGTCTGCGTCGGAACCGATCGCTCTACGGGAGACTCTCTGGGGCCTCTCGTCGGCACCGCGCTCGCTCGCGAATACAGCCCCTTGTTCGATCTGTACGGAACGCTTGATGAACCGGTTCATGCAATGAACCTTGGCGAGACGCTATTGAAAATTATGAGAAACTCGCGTCAGCCGTTCGTCATCGCCGTAGACGCCTGTCTTGGACAAGTTGCCAGCGTCGGATGCATTCAGATCGGCTCGGGTCCGGTCAGACCCGGAGCCGGAGTGAACAAGGAATTGCCGCCCGTCGGAGACATCCATATGACGGGGATCGTGAACGTCGGAGGTTTCATGGAATACTTCGTTCTCCAGAACACCAGATTAAATCTGGTCGTTAAGATGTCGGAGATCATCGCGCAAAGCCTATTGAACGCCGTGCGGAAAACCCGCGGCAATCCGGTCATTCCTTCTGCATGGCCAGACTGATCGCTGTCTTCTCTTCCGGCGTCAACATATATGCGGATTGCCCTTTATCGATCGGTTTGGCGTACAGGAAGGTCTGTTCCCGACCGTGAATTCCGGTAATGACGACGCCGTCCTGCGCTTCGTTAATAAAAGCTACCGAGAAGCTCAGATCGCTTCCCGAATCCGAGAATGCATTAAACCGATGGACGCCGATTCGTCCCTTCATCGACGCGAGGCGTCTTTCGTGCTGTTCCATCGTCTGATCCTGATCGATTTGCTTACGTTCCAATTCGGACATTCTTCCATGAATGACGCCCATGACTTCTTCCATGTTGGATACGCCCGTATCCCCTATTAAACGGCTGTGCGCCTTTTTGAGTTTGCTCAGCTTGCTCGACAAAACGCCAAGCCAGACGAACGAGACCAATAAAAGCGCTCCTGCAGCGCCAGCGACAATGACGGCGACTTGATCGTTCCAACCTTCCATTCGTGCTTATTCCCCCAACATGGCGTTAACCTCAGTTTCTTCTTCCCATTGTGCCGACGATTTCTCTGACGGCGTCAATCATGGATACGATATCCGATTTGTCCGTAAAATATCCGGGACTCGCGCGCACGGCTCCCGTCTCGTAAGTCCCTACCGTCTCGTGACCGAGCGGCGTGCAGTGAAAGCCCGCTCTGACCGCGATGCCGAACTGACGATCGAGCAGGAACGCCATCTCCGACGGATCGATTCCTTCTATTGTAAAGGATACGATCGCAGTCCTCTCGACACCGATTTGCGGCCCCAGTATTCGAACCCCCTCAATCCCGAGCAGACCCTCCATCAGTTCAAACGTCAGTTGTCTTTCCTTGTCGTGAATAGCCTTCGTCGTTTCCCGCAGTACGAATTGCACGCCCTCCGAGAGCCCGGCGATTCCCGGCGTATTCTGCGTCCCCGCTTCATAGCGGTCGGGACGTACGGTCGGCTGCTCCGGAGCCTCCGACTTGCTCCCCGTTCCGCCGTGCATCAACGGCTCCAGATCAAGGTCGGGATGGATGTACAGCCCTCCCGTCCCTTGCGGGCCTAACAAGCCCTTGTGTCCCGGGAAAGCCAGAAGGTCAATCCCCATTCCCTCGACGTCGATAGGCAACACTCCGGCGCTCTGGGCGGCATCTACGAGAAGCTTCAAGCCCCGCCTCCTGACCAGCTCTCCGAGATCCGCGATCGGGGCAATTGAGCCGAGAAGGTTCGAGCTGTGCGACGCGGCGATTAGCCTTGTCCTTGGCGTAATAGCCGCTTCCACATCTTTCACGTTCAAGCTGCCCTGCTCGTCCGCCGCGATGAAGGTCGCTTCGATGCCGAACCTTCGCTTCATCGCCTCGATCGGACGTCTGACCGAATTATGCTCGAGCGACGTAGCGATTACATGATCGCCCGGTTTAAGCAATCCCTGGATCGCCAAATTCAGCGCATGGGTCGTATTTAATGCAAAGGCGATGTCATTCGGATTGCCGATCCCGAACAATCTGGCCAGCCGCTTGCGCGCGTCGAACAACACCCTGCTCGCTTTAACGGCCATCTCATGACTTCCTCTGCCCGGATTCGCCGCATTCTCCCGCACGTTCCGTTCGATTGCTTCGACGACTCCTGGAGGCTTGGGCCAGCTTGTCGCCGCATTGTCCAAGTAGATAATCGATTTTGGATCGTTCATGGCATTCACCGTCCTTACACAACAATAGCACACCTTAGTTTAATCCTTCCGTAGGAAGATTACAACTTGGGTATGCTACTCTCGTCTCCCATCTATTAGGCCAGCGCCTTCAACAACTCCAGCAAGCGTTCCAAATCGTTTTTGCCGAAGTACGACAGCTCGATCCGACCTTTGTCTTTGTTCGGTTTGATTCTAACGGTCGTCTGGAACTTCTCGCGCAGCGTCTCTTCGATTTCTTCAATATAAGGGTCACGCTTCTTAACCTTTGTTTTCGGCTTCACGTTCGCTTTCTTGGAGTCGGCGTTCTGAACCGCCTCTTCCAGCTCGCGCACGCTCCATTCCGCCGTAACCGTCTGTTTCGCCAATTGGCGCTTCAGATTTTCGTCTTTAATTCCCGCAAGCGCCCTTGCATGACCCATGGACAATGTTCCACGTGAAACATAATCTTTGATTTCTTCGGGCAGCGAGAGCAACCGCAGGAAGTTGGCGATATGGGAACGGGATTTGCCCACCTTCAAGGACAATTCCTCTTGCGTCAGATTAAACTGATTCATAATCGCCTGGTACGCAACCGCAACCTCGATGGAGTTCAAATCTTCCCGCTGAACGTTCTCGATCAGCGCGATCTCCATCACCTGTTGATCGTTGTAAGCACGAACGACCGCCGGAATCGTCGCGTTGCCGAGCAGTTGGGAAGCTCTGAATCTTCTCTCCCCCGCGATAATTTCATAACCCTTCAGCGCCTGCCGGACGACGATCGGCTGAATGACTCCATGCTCGCGGATCGATTCGGCCAAATCCTTGATCGCGTCTTCTTCGAACGTCTTGCGCGGCTGATACGGATTAGCCCTAAGCTGGGACAACGGAATTTCAACGATTTTATCGTCTTCCTTGATCGACAGAGAGGTAATTAACGCATCCAGCCCTTTACCTAGCCGCTTGCTCATAGGAGATCACTTCCTTTGCCAACTCGAGATACACTTCCGCGCCTTTGGATTTCGGATCGTAAGTAATGATCGATTGTCCATGCGACGGCGCTTCGCTCAGTCTGACATTCCGGGGAATAACCGTTTGGTAAACCTTCTGTTGAAAATACTTCTTGACCTCTTCGATCACTTGGATTCCGAGATTCGTGCGCGCATCGAACATCGTCAGCAAGACGCCCTCGATCTGGAGCGACGTATTCAGATGTTTTTGCACCAGGCGAATCGAGTTAAGCAGCTGACTTAACCCTTCCAGGGCGTAATATTCGCATTGAATCGGAATCAATACGGAGTCCGCCGCCGTCAAGGAATTGATCGTCAGAATGCCCAGCGACGGAGGACAATCGATCAGAATATAATCGAAGTCGCTCTTTATCATGGCCAGCGCCTTCTTAAGACGAATTTCGCGTGACATCGTCGGAACAAGCTCGATCTCCGCGCCAGCCAATTGAATCGTCGCCGGTATGATCTTCAGATCGGGAATGTCCGTATCGGCGATAGCCTGCTTCGGATGCACCTCGTTAATCAGCACATCGTAGATGCAATAGCTCACGTCAGCCTTGTTGATTCCGATGCCGCTGGTCGTATTGCCCTGCGGATCGATATCCACGATCAGCACTTTCTTTCCGAGAGAAGCCAGGCAGGCGCCCAGATTCACCGAAGTCGTCGTCTTGCCAACCCCACCCTTCTGATTGGCAATCGCAATTATTTTAGACAACCTGTTTCACCTCGATATTAATGACCGTCCAAACCTAAACGGCATAGCCGCTTTACCTTTGTCGACGCCGCACATGGACTCAAATAAAAAGACGGATGCCCTTGTAATGCTCGCTGCTAATCCGTTCAAGCGCGAGCATTCCGCTATTCCGAACCGTATGCCTTCTCAACAAGAGCGATCGGATCGGAACGATCCGGACACGAAAGGCTTGCAGCCGTTCGTACCGAACCGGGAGCATGGGCATCCGCGTCGTACTAACGTTTAGGAATCCGGATGATGATTTCGTAATGATCCTCGCAATCCTTCTCGTCCGCTTTAATCGGAATCCCCGATCCGTTAACCATGTCTACGGATTGACGAATCGTATTTACGGCAAGCCGAACGTCTTTGGAGAAGGAGAAACGCTTCGAGCGCTTAGGCTTTGTCGCTTCCAAATAAAACGCCACACGGGTCTCGGTCTGCTTAACGTTCAAATCTTTTTCGATAATTTCCTTCAGCAGCTTGTTCTGCGCCTCTTCATCCGGCAGAGACAGCAGCGCCCTGCCGTGACGTTCGGTAATTTTCCGTTCCAGCAATGCCTGCCGAACCGTCTCTCCCAACTGCAGCAGACGGATTTTGTTGGCGATCGTCGACTGGCTCTTGCCCAGCCGTTGAGCCAAGCTTTCCTGCGTCAGGTTATGGAGGTCGATTAGCTTCTGATAAGCGATCGCCTCTTCAAGAGAAGTCAGCCCCTCGCGCTGCAAGTTTTCGATCAATGCAACGGAAGCGGCTTGGGAATCGTTGATTTCCCGGACGATAGCTGGAATTGTATCCATACCTAGCTTCGTAACCGCTCGCCAACGCCGTTCTCCGGCAATGATCTCGTGTTTTCCATCGCGTACCCGAACTACGATTGGCTGAATAACCCCATGCGTCTTGATCGTTTGGCACAACTCATCGATCCGCTCGTCGTCGAACACCGAACGAGGCTGATAAGGGCTTGGTACGATATCGTGAACGGATATTTGTTTGACTTCTTCTTGAGCGCTGCGGTCTGACAAACCCAGCAACCGTGAAAATTGCTCTTTCATTTCTCTCGGATCACCACATTAAGTAAGATAGGGCGGATGAGTCACGTGTCCTTAGCGACGAAAAAGCGCCGCCATTCACGCCTGACGGCACATCTGCGGCACATTGATCTGTTACCATAATCTATTCGCTATTCCAGCCCCATTTTCCTGCCTGTGAAAAAACTTTCACGCCGCACACGCTCGAAAAACCCTCATTCTATGTACATCGCAGGCGCAGCGCTAACCGCCCCTTACCTACTCTATAAGAATATCATGCGCACGGCATTCGAGTAAACGTAAAAATGTTCCACGTGAAACATTCCCCGTTCATTATACGGGCGATAATGTTTCACGTGGAACATTTAGTCCAGTTGTTTAAGTTTTTAAAAGAGGCGTTTTTAACGGGATGCCGGCTTTGCGCGGATATGCCGGAGGCGTTGGCGACTTTTTCTCGCATACGATCAGATGCCTTTCCGCACCTTCCGTAGGCAGCTTCAAACGCTTTACGTCAACGAGGCGGCCGGCTAGCTTGGATAAACTGAACCGAGCTTCCTCCAACTCTGTCGATATGTCCGTCCCCTTCATTGCAACGAATAGTCCGCCTAGACGAACGAATGGCAAACAAAATTCGTTCAATACCGCAAGACGGGCAACCGCGCGAGCCGTTACGATGTCGTAGCCGTCGCGATGCTCCTTCTTCCTGGCCGCATCTTCCGCTCTGGCGTGCAGACAAGATACTTGCGTTAAATGAAGCTGGCCGGTCACTTCCTCCAAAAACTTAATCCGCTTGGCCAAAGCGTCGACAATCGTCACCCGCAGATGAGGAAATGCGATCGCCAACGGAATGGATGGAAATCCGGCGCCTGAACCGATATCCGCCAGCGATCCCTGTTTGCCGAACGATACCGCCCCGGCCAACGTCAACGAATCGTAGAAGTGCTTCTCATACACCGCTTTCCGCTCGGTAATTCCCGTTAAATTCATTTTTTCGTTCCACTCGACAAGCAAACGATAATAAACTTCGAATTGTTCCAGCTGCCGATCCGTCAATTCGATGCCGAGCGGGTAAAGCCGGTCCGCGAACAACTGCTGTACGTCGTCCCTCATGAACCGTGCGCAGCCGCCGTGACGCGATTGTAATGTTCCAGATGAACGAGCAGAATCGACAGGTCTGCAGGAGTTACGCCCGAAATTCGCGAAGCTTGACCGAGCGATAGCGGACGAATCTTGCCCAGTTTCTGTTTCGCTTCGGTGGCAAGTCCATGAATCGAGTCGTAATCGATATTATCCGGAATGCGTTTTTTCTCCATTTTCTCCATCCGTTCGACTTGCAGCTGCTGCTTCTCGATATAACCGGTATACTTGACCTGAATTTCCACTTGTTCCTTCACGTCTTCCGGCAACTCGAACGACGGCGGAGCGAGTTTCTCCAGATGCGCATAAGTTACCTCCGGACGACGCAGCAGCGTCAGACCGTCAACGGAATTGTTGATCGGCGCGGAACCGACTTCGGCCAGCATGGCTTGCACCGCTTCATCGGGGCGGAACTTCGTTTCCTTCAGGCGAACGATCTCCGCTTCCACCCGCTCCTTCTTCTCCAGAAACTTCGCGTAGCGTTGTTCCGAGATCAACCCGATCTCGCGTCCAAGCGGAGTGAGTCGCAGGTCGGCGTTGTCGTGGCGAAGCAATAAGCGATATTCCGCGCGGGACGTAAGCAGTCGATACGGTTCATTCGTCCCCTTCGTGACGAGATCGTCGATCATAACGCCGATATAGCCCTTCGAGCGATCGATGATGACCGGGTCGGCGCCCTGAACTTTGCGAGCGGCATTAATGCCCGCCATAATTCCTTGACCTGCCGCTTCCTCGTATCCCGACGTTCCGTTAATTTGGCCGGCCGTGAACAGACCTTGCACGATTTTCGTTTCAAGCGACGGCCATAGTTGAGTCGGAATGACCGCGTCATACTCGATCGCGTAGCCGGTTCTCATCATTTCGACTTTCTCCAGGCCCGGAATCGAGCGCAAGATGCGCAGTTGAACATCCTCCGGCATGCTCGTCGACAATCCCTGGACGTAGTATTCCTTCGTGTTGCGACCTTCCGGCTCCAGGAAAATCTGATGCTTCGGCTTGTCGGCGAAGCGAACGATCTTATCTTCGATTGACGGGCAGTAGCGCGGCCCCGTACCTTCTATCAATCCCGAGAACATCGGCGCGCGATGCAGATTGTCGTTGATAATCTGATGCGTTTCCTCCGATGTATAGGTCAGCCAGCACGGAAGCTGCTGATCGGCATGCGCCATATATTCCGTCTCATAAGAGAAATATTTCGGCTTGCTGTCGCCAGGCTGAATCTCGGTTTTGTCGAAGTCGATCGAATCCTTGTGCACCCTTGGAGGCGTACCCGTCTTGAACCTTGCCAATTGGAGCCCGAGATTTTTTAGCGACTCGGACAGCTTCACCGCAGGCTGCTGATTGTTCGGACCGCTCTCGTACATCAATTCGCCAAGAATGACTTTGCCGCGCAAATACGTTCCCGTCGTCAGCACGACAGCTTTCGCTCCGTATTGGGCGCCCGTCTTCGTAATCACTCCTTTGCACACGCCGTCTTCGACGATCAGATCCTCCGCCAGTCCCTGACGCAAGGTCAAG
>NZ_JBEPYQ010000082.1:0-32850 GCF_041641335.1 Cohnella sp.
ACTGAACCACACCGTTAGATTTCCGCTGCTGGCAGCGAAAGCAAGTAGTCAACCTATTTGTTTGCAGAAAGTAACGGTGTGGCTGGTAAGAAACCCCTACTTCTAAGCGAAGCGTAAGTAGGGGAGGCTCATGAGGAGGCGTAAGCGGATGGTTCTTATCAAAGTCGGGATCGTCGAAGACGACAAGGATTGGCTTCGCGGGCTGCGCGCCTATCTGGACGGGCAATCGGACATCGAAGTGGCGTTCGCGACGGACGATCCTCAAGCGCTGCGGGATGAGCTGGCTTCGGGCGGGCTTGCGGCGGACGTCGTTCTGATGGACATTATGCTGCACGGAGAGCCGGAGGGCATCCGATTGGCGGAAGAAGTCGCGGCGGCCACGGGAGCCCGGGTCGTCATGCTTACTTCCATGGAGGAGAAGGAGCTGATCTTCCGTTCCTTTCAGGCCGGGGCGATCGACTACCAGATCAAAGGCGATTTCGAATCGCTTCCGGATGCGGTCCGCGCCGCCGCGAGACGGGAATCTCCGATCAGTCCGGCGGCCGCCGAGCGGATGCGGGAGGAGTTCCGCAGGCTGAAGCAGCTGGAGCTCGAGTTCGAGAAGAAGAAGCTGCAGGATCTCATCACGCCCTCCGAGCTGGAGCTGCTGAAGCTGATCGACAAGGGCTATACCCAGACCGAGATCGCGGGGCGGCTCGTCCTGTCAATCCGCACGGTCAAAAACCATGTTAACCATATTTTGAAAAAGCTCGGCTCCAAAGGCTCCAAAGAGGCCGCGCGCGAGGCGAAGGACAAGGGTTTGTTTTGAGAGTACATCCGGTCTCATGGGTTCACGCACAATAGAGCCGCCGCACGTGCTTGAAGAACTCTGCATCTCCTCTAATCCCCACGTCCAGCTAACCTCAGAGAGTTTAAGACAAGGTACCAAGAAAAGTTGGTACTTTTTTTCGTGCGTCAATTTTCTAGAATGAAGTTGTAAAGAGTGACGCACAATTTCCAAATAAACCCTCAGAGACTGGGGAGGAGGATGGACATGGCTACGACGGATTTCGCGCCGTTCTCGGCGGCGCACGCGCTGGGAATGGCGCTGGCCGCGGCGATCGTTGTCGGCATCGTTCTGTTCCGGCGACGCTTTCGCACCCCGCGCGCGAACCGGGGCGCGAGGTATGCTCTTGTCGCGATATTGGTCGTCTGCGAGCTGTCGTTGCAAGCGTGGTACGGAATAACGGACAACTGGGGCTTGCATTCCTTGCCGTTTCAACTATGCAGCGTCATGATGTGGCTGTCGGCCATCGCGCTGCTCACGCGCAGCCGCAGGTTGTACGAGGTGACGTTCTTCCTCGGCATCATCGGCGCGATGCAGGCGCTGCTCACGCCTAATCTGGACGCGGGGTACCCGGAATTCCGCTACTTTCATTTCTTCATCGCGCACGGCGCCATTATCGGGGCAAGCCTATTCCTGACCGCGATCGAAGGCTACCGCCCCACGACGGCGTCGGTATTCCGGGCGCTCGGCTGGCTTCATGTCATCGCGGTTCCCGCCGCCGTCGCGAACGCGCTGACGGGCGCCAACTTCATGTTTCTCGCCCGCAAGCCGAGCACCGCATCGCTGCTGGATCTGCTGGCTCCGTGGCCGTGGTATCTGCTTCAACTCGAGCTGGTTGCCCTTGCGCTCTGTTTTCTTATGCTGGGCATCGTCAGACTTATCGATCGTCTGCTTCATATCCGCGCCGCCAAGGCGCGCCAATATTAGGAGGCTGATGCAAGATGGATACGCTTCTTCGCAAGCACTGGACTTCCCTGCTCGGCGTATTGTTTATTCTGGCCGCATTCATTACGCTCTTCAAATACTCGATCGAACAAGGATGGATAACCGACGGGATGAAGATCGCCGCAGGCCTGCTCAGCGGAGCCGGCTTGTGCATCGCAGGCCAGGCGCTGGCCGGTCGAGGTCCCAAGTGGGCCGCGGGCGTTCAGATCATGATCGGCCTGGGCGCCTGTCTGCTCTACGCGACGTTCTCGTTCGCCGGGGTCTACTATCGGTTGTGGAACCCGATGACCGTGCTTGTCGGGATGACCGCGGTAACTGCGGCAGCGTCGGCCTACGCCTACCGCTTCGACTCGCGGCTGTTGATGAACATCGCGTTGGCGGGCGGACTGGTGTCCCCGCTGCTGATGCAGCCGGAGACGGACCAGGTGTTTACCTTGTTTCTCTACTTGTTCGTCCTGAACTCGGCCTTCTTCTTCCTGAGCATCGCCAAAGGCTGGAGCGAGCTGCGAATCGGCGCGTTCATCGGCACATGGGTCATCTACGCGGCGTATTACGTGCACTTCGACCCGCCGACGGACGGGCTGTGGAGCATGCCTCTTCGCTATGCGACGGCGGCCTTCGTCTTCTACCTGGCCGGCTTCCTGATCGCGTCGTGGCGGAACAATCGCTGCTTCGACGGCTGGAACCTGTACCTGACTTTGGCCAACGGCGTGTTGTTCGGCACGTGGTCCATCTTCATCCTGCATGGGGAACTGCATTACGCCTACGTTCTGGCGCTGATCGGACTGAGCTACCTTGTCTCGGGGACGGTCGTCCTCCGGCTCGCCAAGCGTCTGCAGACCGCATCCGCCAGCCAATTGGCCGGGGGAGGGGCTTTGCTGCTGCTCGCTTTCTCCCATATCGGAAGCGGCATGGACGCCAAGCCGCTCGTCAACGTGTTTTTCTGGGGCGGAATCGCCGCGGCGCTGACCGTGCTGGGACATCGCAAAAAATACGGATGGGCAAGTCTGGTCGCAATCGCCGTCTGGATCGTTGTCGGGGTCTACTGGTTTCTCGTTACTTGGGATACGCCGAGAGGGGATTGGTTCGGCACGTTCATTCCATTCCTGAACTGGGGCGCGCTGTCGTGGGCGCTGCTGGCCTTCGTCGGCTTCTACTTGTCCGTTACAGGAATATCTTTCAGATTGACAAAGGAAACCGCAGCGTTTCTGTCGAATTTATTCGCAGTATTCTCCCATCTCATCGTGGGCGGACTGCTGACCGTGCAGATCGAAACCGCGTTCCTCGTCTATGCCGAGGACGCTCCGGGCCGGCTCGTTCAGCTGTCGCTAAGCGTATCCTGGGGAGTTTACGCGTTGCTGCTTACTCTGTGGGGGACTGTCGCCCGCCAGCAACTGTTTCGCATTTTCGGAGCGGCAGTGCTGCTGCTCGTCGCCGGCAAGGCGTTTTTCCTGGACCTGGAGGGCGAGGAGATGCTGTACAAGTGCGGCGTGCTGCTGGCGCTGGGCGGGATATCCTTCTTGATTACCTGGATTAACGGCAAGCAGCGCGAGAGCGCCGGAGAGTCCGAATCCGCGCCCGCCGAACCGGAAATGTGAATGCTTTTACATTCGAACGGAAAGGAATGTGGTACATTTTCAACAACGGCAAGGCGATAGGAGGGGATGTCCGTGGAGACGGAAGCGCTGCAGAAGGTTGAACAATTAGCTTTGAAAAAATCCCGAATCTACGAACAGAGCTTGCTTCGCTACATGGCCAGGTCCATGCTCGCCAGCATGTTCATCGGCTTCGGCGTCATCGTCGCGTTCAAGACGGGAAGTTATTTTTACAACGTGCAATCCCCGATGACTTACCCGATGGCGGCCATCACGTTCGGCTGCGCGATCATTCTGATTGCCTACGGCGGAGGCGACCTGTTTACCGGCAACACGTTCTACTACAGCTACGCGGCGCTGCGCCGCAAAATGAGCTGGCTGAGGACGGTGAAGCTATGGATTATCAGCTACGCGGGCAACATACTGGGAGCCGCCGCGTTCGCGCTGCTTATCTATACGACCGGTCTGTTCGAGGAATCGTCCGTTAACGGATTTCTGCTGAGCGTCGTCGAGAAGAAGATGCATGCGCCGGCGATGGAGCTCTTTTTCCGGGGGATTCTCTGTAACTGGCTCGTCTGTCTCGCGTTCTTCGTGCCGATGTTCATGAAGTCCGACGGGGCGAAAATGTTCGCGATGATGCTGTTCGTCTTCTGCTTCTTCATCTCGGGCTACGAGCACAGCGTCGCCAACATGTGCACGTTCGCGATCGCGCTCGTCTTGAACCACCCGGGCACGATTACGTGGGCCGGCGTCGCGCACAACCTGATCCCGGTTACGCTGGGCAACCTCATCGGAGGCGGATTGCTGCTCGGCTACATGTACTACTACGTTAACAAACCTTTTATGGAAGATTAGAATAGCGGAGGTTGGTCCCCATATGGCGAAAATCGCGAAAAAAACAAGGGTGGTCATTATCGGAGCGGGAGCGGTCGGATCGACGACGGCGTACACGCTGCTGTTGAGAAATCGGATGGACGAGCTCGTGCTGATCGACGCAAACCACAAGAAGGCCGTAGGGGACGCGCTGGACATGAACCACGGCATGCCGTTCCTGGGCGGCGCCAAAGTGTGGGCGGGTACATACGAAGACTGCCGCGAGGCGGACATCATCATCATTACGGCCGGAGCGGCGCAGCGCGACGGAGAGACGCGCGTCGATCTGCTTAAGCGCAACGTCGCCATCTTCGAGAGCATCATTTCGGAAGTGCTGAAGGTCAACTCCCACGGCATTCTGCTGATCGCATCGAATCCGGTCGACATTATGAGCTATTTTTCCTGGAAGAAGTCCGAATGGCCGGTCCACAGAGTCATCGGCTCGGGAACGCTGCTCGACAGCGCCCGGTTCCGCTACCTGATCGGCGACAAGCTGAACATCGATCCGCGCAGCGTCCATGCGCACATCGTCGGCGAGCACGGCGATTCCGAGCTTCCGCTCTGGAGCCTCGCGAACGTGGCCGGAGCCGAAGTGAAGCTGAGCGACGCCGAACGGGACGAAGTATTCGTCAATACGCGCGACGCGGCTTACCAAATCATTAGCGCCAAGGGAGCGACCTATTACGCGATCGCCCTCGCGCTCGACCGGATCTGCACGGCCATTCTGGACGACGAAGGCGCGGTGCTGAACGTATCGACGCTGCTGCAGGATTACCACGGCGTATCCGACGTCTATCTCGGCGTTCCTTGCGTCGTGGACCGTACCGGCATTCGCGAAGTGATGGACATTCCGATCACCGACGAGGAGAAGGCGCTGCTTCACCGTTCGGCCGACAAGCTGAAAGGGCTCATCGAGTCGATCGCTTCGATCTAAGGGGGGGGACTGAGACGATGCAACTGAAAAAAGGTCAGAAGCTGTTGTTCATCGGGGATTCGATTACGGATTGCGAACGGGCCAGACCGGTGGGGGAAGGGTTGTTCGGAGCGCTGGGCAAAGGTTACGTATCCCTGGTAGACGCATTCCTGCAGGCGGTCTATCCGGAGCTCGGCATTCGCGTCGTCAATATGGGCGTCAGCGGGAACAACGTCGTCGATCTGGAGAAAAGATGGCAGGAGGACGTGCTCGACCAGAAGCCGGACTGGCTGTCGATCATGATCGGGACTAACGACGTCTGGCGGCAGTACGACACGCCGTTCATCCAGGATTGGCACGTCTATCCGGACCGTTACGAAGCCGGGCTTCGCGCTCTGGTCGAGAGAACGAAGCCGCTCGCGGGCGGGCTCGTGCTGATGACGCCGTTTTATCTGGAGAGCAACAAGCAGGATGCGATGCGCCGGACGATGGACGAATACGGGGCGATCGTGAAGCGGGTGGCGGAAGAGGCCGGAGCGTTGTTCGTGGACACGCAGGCCGCATTCGACGCCCTGCTGAAGGAGCTGTATTCGGCGACGTTGGCCTGGGATCGCGTGCATCCGACGCAGGCGGGGCATGCCGTGCTGGCCAGAGCGTTCCTGAAGGCCGTTGGCTTCGATTGGAATAAGGATTAGTCCGCACACGGACAAGGAGGCGCTCCCTAATTCGGTTATGCCGGGTTGGGGATACGCCTCCTTGTTTGTGTTGAGCGGCTCCTCCGGCAATTCGCTCGAATTCTCCCAAAGCGGGACCTTCCTAGGGCAGATTCAGTTTAAACCGAGCCAGGTGATGATGAAGGTTTTCCTTGAGCAAAATTTCCTTCTGCTTCTCTCCCAGCAAGTCGAAGTGAGGGAAGGGAGAGCGGGCGTGGATGTATGTCGGATTCAGGCCGTTGGCTCTGCACCAGGCGGCGAGCTTATCGAAATCGGCGTTGCCGACCTTCGTCACCGTACGAAATTGCGGAAACCTCGGATCGTACCAAAAATGGGTCAAGAACGCAGTTTCTCCGCGAGAGACGGCGGCCTTCCACGCGTTCAGTTCCGCCCTGTCGATGCCGAAAGCCACTTCACTTCATCTCCAGTCCGTGTTAGTCTTGTCTAATCATACTAGTATAACATGCCGAAGAGGATTTGGCGGTTAGCGAGACGGAGAGGCTGATCGGCAGCATGGACATTTTTCTGCACATTTTATGGAACAACGTACTTCCTTTGTCGCTCGTCATCGGTTTGGGAATCCTGCTGCACCGCATTTTTTCGCTCGATATCAAGACGCTGTCCAAATTGAATTTTTACTTGTTCTCCCCCGCGATCATGTTCGAACTGCTGTACGGAACGGCCATCTCGATGCAGATGTTCGGGCAGGTGCTGCTCTTCTTCGTTCTGTTCATGCTGCTGCAGTACGCGGTGCTGGAGGTTGTCGTCCGGCTGCGCGGCTACAAGGGCGGCATGCGCGCGGCGATGAGAAACAGCGTGCTGTTCTACAACAGCGCCAACTACGGCATCCCGATCAATCAGCTTGCGTTCGCGGGCAATACGTACACGCTCTCGGTGCAGATCATTATCATGATGATGCAGTCGCTGATTCCGAATACGTACGGCATATACAGCGTGAACGCCCACAAGGCGGATTGGCGCGCCATCCGCAAAGTGATTCTGTCGATGCCGGTCATCTATGTCATTCCGGTCGCGCTGCTGATGCGCAGCTTTCAGGTGCCGCTTCCCGGCTTCGTGGACATCTCGGTCGGCTACTTGTCCGACGCGTTTATCGGGATGGCGCTGTTCACCTTGGGCGTGCAGCTCGGCGACATGAAGGTGTTCCTGACGCGCAAGCTGGCCGCGGACGTCGGCATCGCCACCGGGCTTCGCCTGATCGCAGGCCCATTGCTCGCTTGGGGAGTCGTGCTGTTGCTCGGCGTCGACGACATGATGGGCGCCGCGCTGATCGTCTCGTCCGCCGTTCCGACCTCGCTATCGAGCGTGCTGCTCGCCGTCGAGTTCGACAACGAGAAGGACTTCGCCTCGCAGAGCGTGCTCGTATCCACGGCGCTTAGCATCGCCACTGTTACGGCCGTTATTTATTTGCTCGGGGTTTAAGGTGAGGTTGCGCGACGGCATGCGGGAGAAGAGAAGTTCCCGCAAAATATAAATCGCGAACAGAAGATCAGGGGGTCCATAGTCATCTTTTATGACTTATGAGACTCTCTTTTTTTCTTGCCGGCAATCTCCGCCGCTCGACTGCAGAGTAGACTCACAGTTAAATGACTCGCGATTTTCAGGCTTAGGAGTGAAGTTCATCCACAGTCAACATGTTACAATGACCAAGAAAGCGATTATAATCGAAAAGGGGCGACTTCCTCTTGAGTACAGTAAGGATCGGGATTGTCGGATTGGGAAACATGGGCAAGGGCCATGCGCAATATTTGATTGAAGGTCAAGTAAAAGGCGCGGTTCTGACGGCGGTCAGCGACGTGCGTCCGGAAAGTCTGGCTCAGGCCAAGGAAAATGGGGGAGACCATCTTCTCACGTATGCAAGCGCTTCAGACATGTTCCGCTCGGGCGAGATCGACGGCGTGCTGCTGTGCACCCCGCACTACGATCATCCCCAGCAGGCGATCGAGGCGCTTCAAGCGGGCTTGCACGTGCTCGTCGAGAAGCCGGCCGGCGTCTACACGAAGCAGGTGCGGGAGATGAACGAGGTCGCGGCGAAGAGCGATCGGGTGTTCGGCATCATGTACAATCAACGCACGAATCCGCTGTACGCCAAGCTGAAGGATTTGATCGCGTCGGGCGAGCTGGGCGAGGTTCGGCGCACGAACTGGATCATTACGAACTGGTACCGTCCGCAAGCGTACTACAACTCCGGCGGATGGAGAGCGACCTGGGCCGGCGAAGGCGGCGGCGTGCTGATCAACCAGGACCCGCACCAGCTCGACCTGTGGCAGTGGACGACCGGTCTGATGCCGAAGCGGGTGCGCGCGTTCTGCGGCTTCGGCAAGCATCGGGACATCGAGGTCGAGAACGACGTAACGGCTTATGTCGAATACGAGAACGGCGCGACGGGAGTATTCGTCACTTCCACGTATGAATGTCCGGGCACGAACCGTTTCGAGATTTCCGGAGACCGCGGCAAAATCGTCATCGAGAACGACCGCATAACGTTCTGGCGGCTCAGACAGCTGGAATCCGAGTTCAACCGCGTTAACACGGAATCGTTCGCCCAGCCGGAATGCTGGCAGTTCGACATTCCGGTTCACCCGGGAGGGGCGCAGCACAAGGAGATTACGCAGGACTGGACGAACGCCATTTTGCACGGCACGCCGCTGCTCGCGCCGGGTGAAGAAGGCATTAAAGGGCTGACGATCTCGAATGCGATGCAGTTGTCGACATGGATCGATGACTGGGTGGATCTGCCGATCAACGAGGATCTTTACTACGAGAAGCTGCAGGAACAAATCTCGCGTTCGGCGATTGCCGCCCGCTAAGGAGGAAAACATCGTGGCTAATTCGAATGGAATGAACTACGCGCCTCAAGGCAAGCCTCGCCCGGTCGTGGAGAAGGGCGACTTCGTCTTCGCGGCCATGGCGCTGGACCACGGCCATATTTACGGCATGTGCAACGGCCTGATCGAGGCGGGAGCGACGCTCAAGTGGGTGTACGATCCCGATCCGGACAAAGTCCGCCAATTCGCGAAGACATACCCGCAAGTCAAGGTTGCCGCTTCCGAGCAGCAGATTTTGCAGGACTCTGAGGTGGCGCTCGTCGCGGCTGCGGCCGTTCCCAGCGACAGGGGACCTCTGGGCGTGAAGGTGATGGAGCACGGCAAAGATTATTTTACCGACAAGACGCCGTTCACGGCGCTGGACCAACTGGAGCGCGCCAGACGGACGGCCGCGGAGACGGGGCGCAAATACGCGGTGTACTACAGCGAGCGGCTGCACGTGGAGAGCGCGGTGTTCGCGGGGCAGCTGGTGCAGGACGGGGCGATCGGACGCGTCGTTCAGGTGCTCGGGCTCGGACCGCATCGGTTGAACGCGGCGCAGCGGCCTGCGTGGTTTTTCGAGAAAGCGAAGTACGGCGGCATTCTGTGCGATATCGGGAGCCATCAGATCGAACAGTTTCTCCACTACGCCGGATGCGCGAACGCCGAGGTGCTGCACAGCAAGGTGGCGAACTATAACTGCAAGGCGTACCCCGAGCTGGAGGATTACGGCGACGCGACGCTGGTCGGGGACAACGGGGCGACGAACTATTTTCGCGTGGATTGGCTGACGCCTGACGGCTTGTCGACCTGGGGAGACGGCCGCACGGTCATTCTCGGCACCAGCGGCTACATCGAGCTGCGCAAATACGTCGACATCGCCCGGAACGGCCAAGGCGACCATCTGTATCTGGTTAACGGGCAAGGCGAGAAACATCTGGAGCTGGCCGGCAAGGTCGGGTATCCGTTCTTCGGAGAGCTGATCCTGGACTGCCTGCACCGGACGGAAAAGGCGATGAAGCAGGCTCACGCCTTCAAAGCGGCGGAGCTGTGCCTGCAAGCCCAGGCGAAAGCCGTTAAAGTCGAATAATCGGGACCTCGCGCTCAACTTTAAGGAGGACGTACGAATGATGAAGCTGTCTGTGTTTACGGTTGCGACGCCGGAGCTCGAGCCGGCAGAGCTGGCCGCGGCCGCCAAGGAAGCGGGACTGTACGGCGTGGAATGGCGGTACACGGAAGTGCCGGAGGAAGTCCGGGGGCAGGCGCCGTCCTACTGGGGCAACAACCGCTGCACGATCGCGCCTTCCAAAGGCTTGGAGGAGGTCGAGCGCTTTAAGCAGGCGGCGCTGTCGAACGGATTGGAAGTCGTGAGTCTTACGCCTTACTTGCGCGCGGGGGATTTGGCGGCGACCGAGAAGGTGCTGGAAGCGGCCCGGCACGCCGGCGCGTCGATGATCCGGCTTGGCGTCCCCGGCTACGACCGGAGCCGGCCGCTCGGAGAATTGCTGGAGGAAGGGCGCGCCTACTTGCAGGAGGCGCAGCATCTGTGCCGGAAGTACGGCGTGAAGGGAGTCGCGGAAATTCATCACGGCACGATTGCGGCTTCGGCTTCCGGCGCGAGACGGCTCGTCGATGGGCTGGACCCGCAATGGGTCGGCGTGCTGTTCGATCCGGGCAACATGATCCACGAAGGCGTCGAGAATTACCGGATGGCGCTGGAAGCGCTCGGCCCGTATCTGGCGCACGTTCACGTCAAAAACGCGGGCTGGCGCGCCGGCGAGACGAACGAGGCGGGAGAGACGGTCTGGAAATGCGAGTGGGTCGGCCTGAAGGAAGGGGCCGTGCCGTGGCGCCAAGTGCTGACCGACCTGCTGGCGGTCGGGTACGACGGCTACCTGGGCGTCGAAGACTTCAGCGGGCAGTTCTCCGAATCGCCCGCGATGCTCCGCCATTTCTCCGAATACATCGGGGGATTGCTGCGGGAACTGAGCCAGAATGCTTGAGTTCAATTACCGCTCGACGGGGGCGTTCGAACCGGTGTTCCACTCGCACCCTTTTTACGAGGTTTATTATTTTCACGAAGGCAAATGCAATTATTTGATCGGGGACCAGATCTACAATCTGGCCCCCGGCGACCTGATTCTGATGTACGGAATGACGCTGCACTGTCCGAAGATCGATCCGTCCGTTCCGTACATCCGCTCGATCGTTCATTTCGAACCCGCCATTCTCCGCTTCTATACGGATCTGCCTCAAGCGGCCCCGATCCTGCAGCCGTTCGAGCAGTTCAAGAACTATCGGCTCTGCTTGCGGGGAGAGGACAAGGAGGAGGTCGAGCGGATTTTGCTGCGGATGCACGGGCATCAAGCTCGGGGAGATCAGGTCGGAGCCGGCCGCTTGCTGCTGGCGTTCGCCGATCTGCTTCATTTCGTCTACGACCGCTGCCTGTCGTCGCTGAGCGAGAAGCGGGAGTTTCCTTCGGACAAGGAGAAGACGGTTCAGGACATTATCGCGCTGCTCGAGCGCAAGTACACGGACGACGAGCTGGACATGGAGAGCCTGCAGCGGGAGCTTCATCTCAGCAAATCCTATTTGGCGAAAATATTCAAGGAAGTGACCGGAGCGACGATCTTCGAGTACGTGTACCGCAAAAGGATCAACGAGGCGAAAATTTTGTTCCTGCTGCAGCCTGACTTGGCCGTGACGGAGGTAGGCTTCCGTCTCGGCTTTAAGCATCTCGCGCACTTCAGCCGGCTGTTCAAGCAGCAGGTCGGGGTGACGCCGGAGCGGTACAAGAGACAGCTCAAGCTCGATCGTTCCGGTTTTCCGGATACGGGGGTGCGGCATGAATTTGTTTGATCTGCGCGGCAAAACGGCGGTCGTCATCGGCGGTTCGTCGACGCTCGGAGGCATCATGGCCGAGGCGTTGGCGGCGTACGGGGCGAAGGTCGCGTTAACGGGGCGCAAGGCGGACAACGCCGAGCCGATTCGCGCTCGCATCGCGGAAGCCGGCGGCGAAGCGCGCTGCTATGGGGTGGAAGCGACTTCCCGCGGCGATCTGGAGAGGCTGCTCGCGGAAGTGGAGGCGTGGACCGGAGGGGCGGACATTCTGCTCAACTGTCCCGGTGTGAACAGCGCGACGCCGTTCTTCGACATTACGGAAGAGGAATGGGATCGAATCATCGACGTCAACGCGAAAAGCGTGCTGCTCGCCTGCCAAGTGTTCGGCAAGTCTATGATCGGCCGGGGGCAGGGCGGCAGTATCATCAATTTGTCCTCGGCTTCCGCAGCCACGCCGCTGTCGCGGGTGTTCACGTATTCGGCCTCCAAGGCGGCCGTCAACAATATGACGCAGTTTCTCGCGCGCGAATTCGCGCCTGCCCGCGTGCGGGTGAACGCGATCGTGCCGGGGTTCTTCCCCGCGGTGCAGAACCGGGCGATTCTGTCGGAGGAGCGGGTCGCTTCGATCATGGCGCATACGCCGATGAAGCGGTTCGGCGAGCCGGCGGAGCTGCAGGGAGCGGTCGTCTATTTGGCGTCGGAACGGGCTTCCGGCTTCGTGACCGGATCGCTGTTGCGCGTCGACGGCGGCTTCGGGGCAATGACGATCTAGGAGAGGGGAAGTCAAACGATGCAAATGACGTTTCGCTGGTACGGCGACGACGATCCGGTGAAGCTGTGGCAGATCCGGCAAATTCCGGGGGTAACCGGAATCGTAAGCGCTGTCTACGACGTTCCGGTAGGCGAAGAATGGCCGCTGGAGCGTATTATGGAGTTGAAAAGGAAGGTCGAAGCGGCGGGGCTGCAGCTTAGCCTCATCGAAAGCGTGCCCGTGCACGAGCATATCAAGCTCGGATTGCCCGATCGCGACCGGCTGATCGACAACTACGGGCGCACGCTGCGCAATCTGGGGAAGGCCGGCGTGCCGGTCGTCTGCTATAATTTCATGCCGGTATTCGACTGGACGCGTTCGCAGCTCGATTACGAGCTGGAGGACGGGTCGACCGCGCTCATCTACGAGGAGGAAGTCGTGCAGCGGATGAACCCGCTGACCGGCGAGCTTCAGCTCCCCGGCTGGGACAGCAGCTACCGCAAGGAGGATTTGCAGCGGTTGTTCGAACAATACGCTTCGGTGGACGAGGAGAAGCTGTGGGACAACCTGTCTTACTTCGTCAAGGCGATCATGCCCATCGCGGAGGAAGCGGGCGTCCGCATGGCGATTCATCCGGACGATCCGCCGTGGCCGATCTTCGGCCTGCCGCGGATTATTACGGACGAGGCGGCTTTGGACAGGTTTCTGCGGCTGTACGACAGTCCCGTCAACGGGCTGTGCCTGTGCAGCGGTTCGCTCGGGGCGAATCCGGCCAACGATTTCCCCGCGATGGTGCGGCGGTTCGGCAAGGAAAATCGGGTTAATTTCATGCACGCGCGCAACGTCAAAGTTACGGGAGAGCGATCCTTCCAGGAGTCGGCGCATCTGTCATCGGCGGGATCGCTGGACATGGCGGAGATTATCCGCGCCCTGCGGGATATCGATTACGCGGGACCGATCCGCCCGGATCACGGCCGGATGATCTGGGGCGAGACGGGCAAGCCGGGCTACGGCTTGTACGACCGGGCGCTCGGCGCGGTGTACCTGAACGGCATGTGGGAAGCGATCGGCAAGGAGCGGTCGGCGGTCGGACGGTAAGAGAGGCGGTTTCTTCGCGGCGGCGACGGTGGTACAATGGGAGACGACTGCTTGACCACAACGACCGACAAAGGGGTTATCCGAATGCCTTCCGAACTGTTAGGACAATTGTCCAGAGAGAAAATCGTCGCGATCGCTCGCGGCTTTACGCTAGAGGAGACGTTATCGGCGGCGAAGGCGCTTGCCGACGGGGGAGTCGTGTTCCTGGAGGCGACGCTGAATACCGACGGCGCGCTGAACATCATCTCCAAGCTTCGCGAGCAATTCGGGGACCGGATGCGCATCGGCGCGGGAACGGTGCTCGATATCGGCCAGGCGAAGGAAGCGATCGCCGCCGGAGCCCAGTATTTGATCTCGCCCAATGTGGACGAGGAAGTGATCTACCACGCCGTCGAGCAAGGGCTGGACGTCTGGCCCGGCGCGATGACGCCGACCGAAATCGTGAACGCGTACAAGGCAGGCGCTTCCGCGATCAAGCTGTTCCCGATGGGCACGCTCGGCATCGGCTACTTGAAGGAGGTTCGCGCCCCGCTGAACCACATTCCGTTCATCGCGACGGGCGGCGTCAACCTGCAGAACATCGCCGACGTGCTGGACGCGGGAGCGATCGCCGTCGGCATGGGCGGCAAGCTGCTCGACCCGGCTCTCGTCAAGGCCGGCAAGTTCGACGAGCTGCGGGATTTGGCCCGCTCTTACGTCGATCGGGCTCACGGAGCCAGCTTGGCCTAATCAAAGAGGCCGTCCGATAAGCGCTTTAAGTTGCTCTAAAAGATGATCGACGATAAAGGTGCAAGGGGTATGTACCTCCTTCCGATGCTATACACTCCTGAAACCTGAATGGGTAAACCCGTGATAAGGTGGTTTCAGGAGCGTATGAGGCATTCTCCAGGAGGTACATACCCCTACTTTGTGTATCGATCATTTCAAGCAACTCTGCATATGGGACAGCCTGTCTTTAATGAGGCGTGTCAGGAGCCGCCGCTTCAGAACGCCCAGTTGCCGTCGCGGAAGATTGGCTCGGCGCTTCCATCCTCGGCGATGCCGTCGATCTGCAAGTCGGCCCGCCCGATCATGAAGTCGACGTGCGTCAAGCTGTGGTTGATGCCTTTCTCCGCCAACTGCTCCTTGGTCATCGCCGAACCGCCTTCAACGGCGAACGGGAATCCGAAGCCGATCGCCAGATGGCAGGCGGCGTTCTCGTCGAACAACGTGTTGTAGAAGATAAGATTCGTATCCGAGATCGGCGAACGATGCGGCACGAGGGCGAGCTCGCCCAGATAATGAGAGCCTTCGTCCGTCTCGACCAGCTGCTTCAGCGTTTCGTACTCTTTTTCGGCCGTAAAATCGACGATTCGTCCGTCCTTGAGGGTGAACGAGAAGTTGTCGATCAGCTTGCCTCCGTAGCTAAGCGGCTTGCTGCTGGACACGGTTCCGTTGACGCGGTTGCGATGCGGCGATCCGAACACTTCCTCGGTCGGCATGTTGGGGATGAACTCGGCCCCTCGGGCGTTCGTCTTGCCCGCGAACGACCAGATGTGCCCTTCGGGCAGCCCGACGGTCAAATCCGTGCCCGGCGCGCGGTAGCGCAGCTCCTTGTATTTCCTTTCGTTTAAATGCTTGGCTTTCGTTCCGAGCGTCTCCGCATGGGCTTTCCACAGCCCGACCGGGTCGCTCTCTTTCGCGCGCGTCGCCGAGAAGATCGCGTCCCATAACGCCGCCACGCGCTCCCCCTCCTGAAGATCGGGGAACACTTTGTCCGCCCACGCTTGCGTCGGGTAAGCGACGATCGACCAGGCGCACACATTGTTCAGCGTGTAGGGCCGGAACGGCTGCACGGCTTGCTGCTGCGCTTTGGTCGCCAGCGCGATCCTGGCCGGATCGATGCCCCGGAGCGCGCCCGGATTTTCCGACACGATCGTCAGGAACGCAGCGCCTTCTTCGGCCAGCTCGATCCGTCCGGCGACGTTCCAGGCAGGAGCGAAGCTCAGCGATTCCTCCGCGGCGTGCTCTAGGCGGGCGCGCGTGACGAGATCGTCGTTCCATTCGACGTGAACGTATTTGGCGCCGATCTTGTACGCGTGCTTGGCGATCTCGCGCACGAATTCCGCCGCCGCGACAGGCGCGGCGATCCACAGCGGCTGTCCCGGCTGTATGTTGACGCCCACTTCTACCGCCAATGCGGCATATTGCTCCAAATGCTTATGGAAGTTGTCCATCGTGTTCTCTCCTTGGTCAGGTGTAGCGCGCCGTTTCGATCCTCGCGGAAATCGGACCGCTCGCTTTCGGTTTCAATGAATAACATACCGGATCGTTTCCCCGGTCGTCAAATCGCTTTCCGGTTGACTCCCGCGGCAAGATCTCCGATAGTTAAGTTATTCGCAAGAAGAACAGACGAACGGACGGGAGGACGCCATGGACATCGGGAGCCTTTTCGACTCGGCCTTGCTGGACGGGCATTATTCGCCAAGAATATTCGCTTATTATTTCAAGCATTGGAACGGTTATGACATGGCCTTCCATCGGCATGACTCGACGGAGATCATGTACGTCATTCACGGAAGCTGCGCCGTCGAATGGCAGGAGGAACGGAAAGCGGTGGCATCGGCCCGGCTGGGCAAAGGGGAATTCATTCTGCTTGACGCCGGGGTGCTTCATCGGCTCGTCGTGGAAGGCAGCTGCCGCATGCTGAACGTGGAATTCGGATTCGCTCCTCATAAGGGAGAGCTTCCTTCCGTCAAGACGTTCGCCGAGGAGGACGCCTCCTTGCGCGAACTGCTGGCCGTTCGGAGAGCGTCGATGACGCTTCAAGATCCGGACGAAGTCTATCACGCGCTCAAGAGCCTCGTCCTGGAACTGGACTACCAGGGCGGAGAAGGCAAAATGCTCGACCGGATGCTGCTGATGCAGCTGCTGATCCGGATCGGCAGACTGCGAACCGAGACGGAGCGCAGCTTTGCGCCGCAAGCGGGACAGTACGTGAAGGCGAGCATTGCGTATCTCGTCCAGAACTACGACCGTCCGCTGACGGTCAAGGACGTCGCCGCTTCCGTCAATCTGCATCCCGGATATCTTCAGCGCATTTTCAAGGCGCAGACGAACCGCACGATGATCGAATATTTGACGGATATCCGGATCGAGAAGGCGAAGATGCTGCTGGAGCGGACGGACGTCCCGGTGGCGGACATTTCCGATTACGTGGGCGCGGGCAGCAGGCCGTATTTTCACGCGTTGTTTAAGAAGCATACTTCGATGACCCCGGTGGAATATCGCATGGCCATGGGTAAACAACGGTTTGCAGGAAACGATTTTTCGGAGGAGAAAAGTGAGGATTTCTGACAGAGTCGGCGCGCAGAAGTGACGATCTTGATAACGCTTCCTTAAGGAAGGCTGTTACGATGGGAGAGAACGTGAATATTCCAATTTAACAGTTATGGAGGCGTGAATGATGGCTTTCAAAATTGCCTTTGTCGGAGCGGGAAGCATCGGATTTACGAGAGGTTTGCTGCGGGATTTGCTCAGCATACCGGAATTCAAGGATATTGAGGTTGCTTTTACGGACATCAGTCCGGACAACTTGGACCGAGTCGCGCGGCTGTGTCAGAGAGACATCGAGGAGAACGGCTTGTCCATTCGAATTCAATCGACGACCGATCGACGGGAGGCCTTGGCCGGGGCGAAATACGTCATCTGCACGATTCGCGTAGGCGGATTGGAGGCGTTCGCCACCGACGTGGAAATTCCGCTGACGTACGGGGTCGATCAATGCGTCGGGGATACGCTGTCGGCGGGCGGCATCATGTACGGGCAGCGCGGCATCGCCGAGATGCTGAACATCTGCCGGGACATTCGGGAAGTTGCGGCGCAAGACGCGCTGCTGCTCAACTACGCGAATCCGATGGCGATGCTGACCTGGGCATGCAATCAATATGGCGGCGTCCGCACGATCGGGCTGTGCCACGGCGTTCAGGGCGGACATCGGCAGATTGCCGAGGCGTTCGGGTTGAAGAAGGAAGAGGTCGACATCATCTGTGCGGGCATCAACCACCAGACATGGTATGTGCAGATTCGCCATAACGGCGAGGATCTGACCGGCAAGCTGCTGGAAGCGTTCGAACAGCATCCGGATTTCAGCCGCACGGAGAAGGTGCGCATCGACATGCTCCGCCGCTTCGGCTACTACAGCACGGAATCGAACGGGCATCTGAGCGAATACGTGCCGTGGTACCGGAAGCGCCCGGAAGAGATCGGGCAGTGGATCGATCTCGGAAGCTGGATCAACGGGGAGACGGGCGGATACTTGCGGGTGTGCACGGAAGGGCGCAACTGGTTCGAGACCGAATTCCCGAACTGGATGAAGGAGCCGGCAATGAAGTACGCCGCCGAAGAGCGCGGCGAGGAGCACGGTTCCTACATTATCGAGAGTTTGGAGACCGGACGGATCTATCGCGGGCACTTCAACGTTCGCAATAACGGCGTCATCGCAAACTTGCCGGACGACGCGATCATCGAAGCCCCCGGGTACGTAGACCGCAACGGCATTTCGATGCCGCTTGTCGGCAATCTGCCGCTCGGACCCGCCGCCGTGTGCAACGTCAGCATTTCCGTGCAGAGACTGGCCGTCGAGGCGGCGGTAAGCGGCGACGACAAACTGCTGCGCCAGGCGTTCATGATGGACCCGCTCGTCGGCGCGGTCTGCAATCCGAACGAGATCTGGCAGATGGTCGACGAGATGCTGGTAGCGCAGGAGAGATGGCTGCCGCAATACGCGGAGGCGATCTCGGCGGCGAAGGCGAGGCTCTCCGAAGGCAAGCGCATGCCGACGAAGGACGGCTATCAAGGCGCCGCTCGTCTGAGGGTGAAAAGCGTCGAAGAGATGATGCAGGACCGCGAAGCCGCGAACCGGAACGCAGGGGAATCGGACAAAGGGAAGGAGCGTGCGAAAGTTTCGGGATAGAGCGCTCCGGAAGGACGCCCGCAACCGCAGACACGGAATTTCTGCGGCTGCGGGCGTATTTGACGTATCAATGAACGAGTAGATAGGGGGATTATTAGGCGCGCTAAAACTAAATGTTGTGTCATAAATAGGTTTATGGTATACCATAAATAGCGAATCCATCGTGTCCCGCGTAGCGGCATGTTTCGCATTGGAGCAAGGGAGTGAGCCGATCATCGAACTTACGGTCAGGCAAATCGCGATTATCGATCTCGTGAAGAAACACGCGCCGATTACCGGAGAGCAGATCGCGGAAAGTCTCGGGGTCAGCCGCCCGACGATCCGGTCGGATTTGTCCGTGCTCGTCATGCTTGGCTACATCGACGCCAAGCCGAAAGTCGGCTACTTTCTGGGCAAGGTCATGACCACGGAAGGCCGGCAGAGCGAGAAGGTGTTGAATCTTAAAGTCAAGGACGTCATGAACCGTCCCGTCGTCATCGTGGAGACCGCGACGGTCAACGACGCCGTTATCGCGCTGTTCGTGGAGAACACGGGGTTTCTGACCGTGACCGACGATCAAGGGGCGCTTGTCGGCACCGTGTCCCTCAAGGACTTGCTCAAGGTCACCCTGGGCAATCCGAACGCGGCTTCGATTCCGATCAGCATGGTGATGACCCGCGTGACGCGGCTCGTGTACGTGACGCCGGAAGATTCGCTGCTGGATGCGGCCAGGAAGATGTTGGACCATCAGGTCGGAGGTTTGCCGGTCGTTAGCGCGACGGGCGAACGAGCCCGGCTGGAAGTTGTCGGAAGAATCACGAAAACCAACATGACGCTGGCCTTGGTGGACTTATCCTCCGGGTTTATCGCGGAGTAGGGGGAAAATAGACGGATGTCGGAGGAACGGCAGAAGATCATATTCGTATGTTCGGACGCGGTCGGGGAAACCGCCGATGCGGTCGCCAGAGCGACGGCCAGGCAGTTCGCCACCGAGCAGGTGAAGATCAAGCGGTACGGCAACATCAAGCACGAAGACGAGATTAAAGCGATTATCGCCGAAGCGGTCCAATCGGGCGGATTCATCGCCTACACGCTGGTCCAGCCGGAGCTTCGCGAGACGATGCGGGAAGAGACGATTCGCCTCGGCGTCCGCGCGGTCGACGTGATGGGGCCGATGATGCAGGCGTTCATCGATACGTTCAACGATTCGCCCAAGTACAAGCCGGGCCTGCTGCACGAGATGGACGAGAACTACTACCGCAAGATCGAAGCGATCGAATTCGCGGTCAAGTACGACGACGGCAAGGATGCCCGCGGGCTGCTTCAGGCCCAGGTCGTGCTGGTCGGCGTTTCCCGCACTTCCAAGACGCCGCTCAGCATCTATCTCGCGCACAAAGGCATCAAAACCGCGAACTATCCGCTCACGATCGAAGTGAAGCCTCCGCAAGAACTGTTTACCTCCTCCAGCCGGCTCATCGTCGGCTTGACGATGCAGCCCGAACGGCTGCTTAAAATCCGGACGGAACGGTTAAAGGCGCTGGGATTGCCGAGTCAGGCGAACTACGCGTCCATGGACCGGATCGAGAAGGAGCTCAAGTTCGCTTCCGATATTATGGAACGTCTAAGATGCCCGGTCATCGACGTGTCCGAGAAAGCGATCGAAGAAACGGCCGGTTTAATTATGGAGCTGCTGGTTCCTTAAGCGACAAAGCCTGAGCTATCCGAAGGAGTCGTTCCCGCGGATCGCTCAGGCTTTGTCGGTCTCGTCCACTAGATGGATCAGCCGAGAAGCTGGCGAATCATTTGTTGCTTGCGTCCCGAGCAAGGCAACCGTTTCGAGGTGTCGTCGAAGAAGAGATGGTGTTCGCCGATGACGGAAATGTTTCTGACGTTGACGTAGCAATCGGACGAAACGCGGAAGAACGTCGCGGAATCCGCGATGAGGCGGTTTCTTTCATCGGCGGACAGTCTCTTTTTGATGTTGTAATTCCGTCCGTGAAAGCTGATCAACCCGTGTGCCCCGACCTTGAAGAACAACGTGTCTTGGCGCGGATCGAAATCCTCGTACACATTTTTCTCCTGAAGCGCTGCATTCATCGTTTCAATCCCCCTTATGAAGAATGACATTGCTTTGGTAGCGCTTTCAGTATAACATAGTTTTTTGAGTTTTGGGAGACTTTCCGAAAAAAATTATAAAAAATGACAACGGGCGATATCAGTTAAACCGGCGGACGCTGCGAAGAGGCTGTTACATAAGTAGGGGCGTACCAGATTATCGATGAAAAGAAGGAGATAGATGCCCATTACCATGCATCCATCGATAATCGTTTGGTACGCCTTTTTTTACTTATGAGATTGCCTCTTCACAGTTTGACCTGTATAGCCCCGTTATTCAACCACGCGAACGCGAATGACGTTCCAGGACGCTTTGCCGAGCGTCGCCGTGATTTTAGAGCCTTCGCTCGACGCATTGCCGTTATCGCGAGGCTTTACTCGGTCCGGCGAAGCGGCCGTATTAGTCGCTTTCAAATTTTCGTGCTCCAGCACGGAGTGGCCGATCACTTCGCAATGGCCGAAGCTTCTCAAGTCTACCTCCAACGGGAGCGCGTTCTCGAGATCGCGGTTGACAGCGAACACAGTCACCTCGCCGGCCCGGTCGTCGTAGACGGCGATCGACTCCAGGTAAGGGATGTCCGTAATGTCCTTCGTATCGTATTTCGGGGACTGCACGAGCGGCACGAGCGCCTGTCCGCGGCCGTAGACCGAAGCGTGAAGATAAGGATAGTAGATCGTTTGGGCCCAAGCCGCGCCGCCGTTCTCCGTCATAATAGGCGCGATGACGTTGACGAGTTGTGCGAGACAAGCCATTCTGACGCGGTCCGAATGCTTGAGCATGGCGATCAGCAGGCAGCCGACGACGAGCGCGTCCTCCATCGTATAGACGTCTTCGAGCTGCGGCGGCGCGACTTGCCATGGCTCGATCTTCTTGTCCGCATCGTTGGAATGAAACCAGACGTTCCATTCGTCGAACGAGAGCATCATCGTTTTCTTGCTTCTTTTCTTGGCTTTGATGTAATCGCAGGTTGCCGTCACGCTGCGGATGAAATCTTCCATCTCGAGGGAACGGCCAAGGAAAGTGGCCGTATCGTTGTCGGCATTGCCGTAATAGCTGTGCAAGGAGAGATAGTCGGCATGCTCGTAAGTATGGTCGAGAACGGTCGCTTCCCACTCGGGGTAGGTTGGCATTCCACGGCCGGAGCTGCCGCAAGCGACCAACTCGATGGAGGGATCGACCCACTTCATGACCTTCGCGGATTCGGCGGCGATCCGTCCGTATTCTACGGCCGTCTTGGAGCCGATCTGCCACGGTCCGTCCATCTCGTTGCCCAGGCACCAGGTTTTGATGGAGTGAGGCTGCTTGTAGCCGTGGCTGATCCGCAGATCGCTCCAGTACGAGCCGGAAGGATGGTTGGCGT
This sequence comes from Cohnella sp., assembly GCF_041641335.1. NCBI lineage: Bacteria > Bacillati > Bacillota > Bacilli > Caryophanales > Paenibacillaceae > Cohnella > Cohnella sp. Next base: position 21,790 of record NZ_JBEPYQ010000082.1, read on the forward strand.
ACTCGACGATATTGCGCGCTTCGTCGACTCCGTGCGTGCCGAGGTTGATCGCCCACATGACTTCAGAGCCGGCGGCGCGAGACCAGTCGGCGAATTCGTTCAAGCCGAACAAATTCGGTTCGACGGTCCTCCAGGCCAGTTCCAATCTGCGCGGACGCAGCTCCTTCGGTCCGATGCCGTCCTTCCAATCGTAGCCGGAGACGAAGTTGCCGCCGGGATAGCGGATAATCGGGACGCGCAGATCTCGGATCAGCTTGAGGACGTCCTGTCTGAAGCCTTGGCTGTCGGCCTGCGGGTGGCCCGGCTCGTAAATGCCGCCGTACACGGCGCGGCCCAGATGTTCGATGAACGAACCGTAGAGGCGGTCGTCGATCCGGGAGATGACGAAGTCTTTGTCGACGATCATGGAAGCTTTGCGTGCGGTCATGCAGGTAACTCCCTTCAATTAGTTAATAATTATATTAATCAATAAACAAAAATAGTATTTCAACTAGTATTTAACACGACATAGGAGTAAAATGCAAGTATTGAATTTGCGCCGTGATTTGCGTTTTGATGAATTTATATTTATATTAATTGGCGGGACATGGAGGAGGCCTGGGACGATGATTAAAGCGAATACGGACCGCAAGTGGCTTCCTCTCTACGAAGCGCTTGCCAGCGACGTCCGATTGACGATTATGGAGATGCTGGCCGAGAATCCGATGAACGTGAAGGCAATCGCCGAACGTTTGGAGCTCAGCAGCGCGATCGTCACGATGCACGTGCGCAAGCTCGAGCAGGCCGGCCTGATCACAACGAAGATGGTTCGCAAAAACGGCGGAACCCATAAGATGTGCTCGCTGGCCGAATCGGCCGTCGAGATCGAGCTGCCGAACGCCCGCTCGGAAGAGCGGGAGCACTACGAGCAGTCGATTCGCGTCGGCCATTACACTTCTTTCGAAGTGTATCCGACTTGCGGCCTGGCTACGCGGGAGAAGTTAATCGGCCAATTCGACGATCCGCGCTATTTTCTCGACCCTGAGCGAGTTAATGCATCGATTCTCTGGTTCGGGCGGGGGTATGTGGAGTACAAGACGCCGAACTACATTTTGCCGAGCCAGCGGCTCGAAGAGCTGGAAATTTCGTTCGAAATCGCGTCCGAGGCGCCCGGAGTGAACGAACACTGGCCTTCGGACATCCGCTTTTATTTGAACGGAGTATATCTGGGGGAGTGGACGAGCCCGGGCGATTACGGGACGGAAGCGAGAGGACGCTTTACGCCGGAATGGTGGGGAATTCAGCTGAACCAGTACGGACTTCGCAAAATCATTCGCGTGAACGGCGAAGGGTGCTTCATGGACGGACAGCGCATTTCCGATACGACGCTTGAGGAGCTGCGGGCGGATCAGCCGTTCTGGACGCTGCGCTTCGCCGTCGAGGAAGATTCTCGCCACGTGGGGGGCTTGACGTTGTACGGAGCCGGCTTCGGGAATTATAATCAAGACATTCAATTTCGCGCGTATTACAGCCATAGGAGAGAAACGAACCGATGATCAACCGCAAGATCACGCCTTCCGAGAGCGGCAAGAGACTGCATCGATTTCTTAGAACCCTGATGCCCAACCTCCCGCTGGGACAAATCTATAAAATGATCGACAACGGCAAAGTCAGAGTGAACGGCAAGCGAAAAAATCAGAACTACGAGCTGGCGGCCGGAGACGAGCTCGTCCTGTACGTAGAGGAAGACGCGTACAAGGAAGCGAGCATCGGCCAGAAGAAAGCGAAGTACGTCGGAGTGAACGCGAACGTGGACGTGCTGTACGAGGACGCCGAGCTGATGGTTGTCAATAAGCCGGCGGGGCAGCTGACTCACCCGGATCAGCCGGATCAGAAGGACACGCTAGTCAATCGCGTGCACGCCTATTTGTACCGCAAGGGGGAGCTGGACAGCCCGTTGTTCATGCCGGCTACCGCGAATCGGCTGGACCGCAACACGAGCGGCATCGTTCTCGTCGGCAAGACGGCGGGCATGCTTCATCAGCTGAATCAATGGATTCAAAAACACGAGATGCAAAAGTATTACTTGACGATCGTGGAGGGACGTCTGAGCGGAGAGGGCGAAGTGACGGGCGAGCTCGTGCGGGACGAGAAGAGCAACCGGACGAAGGTGGCCGAAGCGGGAGCCGAGCAGGCGAAGTCCGCGGAAACCCGGTACAGGACGCTGCAGACCGGCGACTCCCATTCACTGGTCGAGATCGAGCTGATTAGCGGGCGCACGCATCAGATTCGCAGTCATTTTCAACATATCGGGCATTCCTTGCTCGGCGACATCAAGTACGGCGGCAGGAGGTTCGGGGACGTGAATCACCAATTGCTGCACGCTTGGCGCATCGTCCTGCCGGACGGCCGGGAGTTCAAGGCTCCGCTGCCGGCCCGAATGCGCGAGGTTGCCGCTCGTCTGGGGTTTCATTCGAATCTGGGTGTGTAGAATGAAAGAATACGCGGAAAGTTTGGCGGAATGGTTCCGCGACCATGCGGACTCGGCGAAAGCTTCTCCTATGGAAGCTTACATGCGGGGCAAGTTCCCGTTTCTGGGGATAAAGACGCCCGAGCGCAATCGGCTGACCAAGGAGTTCTGGTCGCGGCACGGTATCCCCGCAGGAGACGAGCTGCTGGATGTCGTCAAGCGTCTGTGGTCGCTGCCGGAACGCGAGTTCCAGAACGTGGCCATGGCTTTTCTCGGAAAGCATGGCAAGCGAGCAAGGGAAGAAGATATCGAGACGTTCGAAGAACTCGTCGTGACGAAATCTTGGTGGGATACGGTCGACTACTTGGCTTCCCATACGATGGGCGATCACTTGGCGAAGTATCCCGAGCTGATCCCCCGCTATACGGAACGCTGGATCGCGTCCGAGAATCTCTGGCTGCGCCGAACGGCCATCCTCTATCAGCTTAGGTACAAAGAACGTACGGACGCCGGCAGGCTGTTCCGTTATATCGAAAAATGCAAGGAAGAGAACGAGTTCTTCATCCGCAAAGCGATCGGATGGGCGCTCCGGGAGTACTCGAAGACGGACGAGTCCGCCGTGCGCGCTTTCGTGGACAAGACGCCGCTGTCTCCTCTAAGCGTTCGCGAGGCGCTTAAGTTCGTCTCCCGTTAAAAATGGACACAAGATGGACATGGTTTTCCCCCCAAGCGGTTGGTAAGATGAGAAATAAACCCGCTTAAACGGAGGTTATCATTCCATGCTCGCAACTGTTCTCGGAAGGCTTCGCGTGATCGGCATCATTGAAGCGGTCTCGTTCCTCGTTCTGCTTCTGATCGCGATGCCGCTTAAATATTTCGCCGATTATCCGGACGCGGTGACGGTGGTCGGAATGGCGCACGGCGTGTTGTTCACCTTGTATTTGCTCGCCGTCGCCAACGCGCTGGCGGCGCGCAAGCTGAGCTGGGCGATGTCCGCATTCGCCGTCATCGCGGCTTTTCTTCCTTTCGGTCCGTTCATCGTAGATCGCAAAATCCGTTAAACGCCGGAAGGTTCGACTTCGCCCGATTGGAGAGAATCGACGATTATGCGTCATGAAGACCGCAGCAGAATTGAGGATATTATCCGTTATATCGCAGAAAATTTGGACGCCAGGCTGGATCTGGATACGCTCGCGGGCAGAACCCATTGGTCGAAATATCATTTCGGCAGATTGTTCGCCGCGGCTACCGGAACGACCCCGGTCGCCTATGTGAATCGCAAGCGAATGGAACGGGCGGCGAGCGAGCTGCTCCTGTCCGATCTGCCGATCTTGGAAATCGCGCTGCGGTGCGGCTTCGAATCGACCTCCGCCTTTAACGCTTCCTTCAAGAAGCATTACGGGCAGACGCCGAGCCGCGTGAGAAGCCAGGGGCGGCAAAATCGCAATTTCGAGCTATTTTCCGGCAACGTTCAGGAAGTCTCTTCGAGGGAAACGGGTTACGATGGAAAAGCAAGTAACCGTTTCTTGAGGAGGCTGTGGGAAATGAATATTCGAATCGCAACTTTGCCGGATCTCCAGGTCGCTTACGCGAGGCATGTGGGCAGCTATCTGGACACGTGGAAAGCTTGGTCTGCGCTTGGCGCGTGGACAAGCCAGCACGGGCTTTATCCCCCGGAGAGAGCCTTTATCGGCATCTCGCTGGACGATCCGGCGACGGTCGAGGAGCAGGCTTGCCGGTACGACGCCTGCGTGACGCTGCCGGAAGGGTTCGCCTGCGAGGAGTCGCCCGATATCGGCTATCGCTCGCTGGCGGGGGGACTGTACGCCGTCTACCCTTTCTACGACACGATTGATCGCCTGGGTCTCGCCTACCAGAGCTTGTACGGGCAGTGGCTGCCGAGCAGCGAATACGAAGCGGACGCTCGGGACTGCTTGGAGTTCTGCCTGAACGATCCTTCTCTCGACCCGGAAGGCAAAGCCAAAGTCGACCTGCATATTCCGATCAAAGTGAGAACCTCCGTCTGACGACGGGGGTTTTTTGCTGTTCGGGCGGTGGTTGTGTTTCGTTCACATTCAGTTCATAATGTCGTCATATGATTACTTTTACATATTGCACGACTTTTATTCTGAGACTCCGGAGTTGATGGCTAGTGTTGAAGCTGTTTCGTTATTTGAAGCCTTACCGGTGGGCGGTCGCGGCGGTAATGGCGCTGGTGCTGCTGCAATCGTTAAGCGAGCTGTATTTGCCGACGCTGATGGCGGACATCGTGAACGACGGTGTCGTAAAGGGAGATACTCCCTATATATGGAAGATTGGAGGCTTCATGCTGGCGGTCACCGCCGTAGGAACGCTCGTATCGATCGCGGCCAGCTATTTGTCGGCGCGGATCGCCGCCGGATTCGGAAGGGACGTTCGCAGCAAGACGTTCCGGAAGGTGGAGAACTTCTCGCTGCTGGAATTCGATAAAATCGGCACAGCCTCGCTCATCACCCGTACGACCAACGATATTACGCAGGTACAGTCGGTACTGATCATGATGATGCGAATGATGGTTATGGCTCCGATGATGTGCATCGGCGGCCTGATTATGGCGATCTCCAAGGATGCCCGGCTGTCGCTCGTATTCGTAGGCGCGATTCCCGTGCTGGCGCTGACCATCTATCTGATCGCGAGCAAGGGAATTCCGTATTTCAAAGCGATGCAGAAGAAGATCGACAAGTTAAACCTGGTGCTGCGCGAAGGATTGACGGGCATCCGGGTCATTCGCTCGTTCAACCGGCTGGAGCACGAAAGCAAACGATTCGAAGAGGCGAATGGAGACTTGACGCAGACCGCGATCAAAGTCAACCAGATTATGGCTTTCATGATGCCGATGATGATGCTCATTCTGAACTTCTCCTCGCTGGCGATCATCTGGTTTGGCGGGCTGCGGGTGAGCGGCGGCCATATGCAGGTCGGAGACTTGATGGCGTTCCTGCAATACGCGATGCAGATTATGTTTTCTCTGCTGATGGTGTCGATGATGTTCGTCATGGTTCCTCGCGCTTCGGCTTCCGCGGTGAGGATTAACGAGGTTCTGGAGCTTCAGTCGTCCGGTACGGAACAGGGCGCTAAGCCTTCGGCGGGGGAGAAAAAGTCGGCGGTTTCAAGGTACGGCGAAGTAGAGTTCGACCGGGTGTCGTTCCGATATCCGGGAGCGGAAAATCCGGCGATCTCGGATATCAGCTTCCGCAGTTCGCCAGGCGAAGTGACCGCGATCATCGGCGGAACCGGCTCCGGGAAGTCGACGCTGATCAGCATGATTCCGAGATTTTACGATGCGGAGGAAGGGACAGTGCGCATCGACGGCGTCGACGTGAGAGATCGGTCCGTGGAGGAGCTGAGAGCGACGGTCGGACTCGTGCCTCAGAAGGCTCAGCTGTTCACGGGGACGGTCTCGGAAAATATCCGGTACGGGAAAAACGACGCCTCCGACGAAGAGGTACGGTATGCGGCGTCGATCGCGCAGGCGTCGGATTTCATCGAGAAGCTGCCGGAGGGTTATTCGTCTCCGGTCGCGCAGGGCGGGACGAACTTGTCCGGCGGACAGAAGCAGCGCTTGTCCATCGCCCGGGCGCTGGTCAGGAGACCGTCGATCTACCTATTCGACGACAGCTTCTCCGCGCTCGACTTCAAGACGGACGCCAAGCTCAGAGCCGCTCTCCGAAGCGAGACGACCGACGCAACCGTCATTATCGTCGCGCAGCGCGTGAGCTCGGTCATGGACGCGGACCGTATCGTCGTGCTGGACGATGGCCGGATTGCCGGAATCGGCAATCATAAAGAGCTGATGGCGACCTGCGAAGTGTATCGGGAGATCGTGTCTTCGCAGCTTTCGGAGGAGGAAATCGCATGAACGAATCGCGCGGCAAGACGCCGGGGAGAGGCCCGGGAGGTCCCGGCATGGGGCCTGGCATGGGCGGCGGTATGGGAGGCATGGGCATGCCCGTGCAGAAGGCGAAAAATTTCAAAGGCACATTGCGCAGGCTGATGGGGTACCTGCGTCCTCAGCGGACAAAGCTGATTGCCGTGCTGATTACGGCTATTCTGAGCACCGCGTTCGCGATCTACAGTCCGAAGGTGCTTGGAGAGGCGACGACTAAGCTGTTCGCAGGCATGATGGGCAAAATCCAGGGCGATCCGAACGCGACGTTCGATTTGCCGGGCATTTGGCAGATCGTCTTGTTCCTGGCGGCGCTGTACCTGATCAGCTCCTTGTTCAGCTATATTCAGCAGTTTCTGATGGCCGGCGTGGCGCAGAAGACGGTATACGGTCTGCGCAATGAAGTGAATGACAAGTTGGGCAAGCTGCCATTGAAATATTTCGACGGACGGACGCACGGGGAAATTCTGAGCCGGGCTGTGAACGACGTCGACAATATCAGCAATACGCTGCAGCAGAGCTTGACTCAACTGATCACGTCTCTAATCACGATTATCGGCGTCATCGTCATGATGCTGACGATCAGCCCGTGGCTTACTTTGATTCTGCTACTGACGCTCCCGCTGTCCATGATCGTTATTCGCGGGGCCGCGAGCCGGTCGCAGAAGTATTTTAAGACGCAGCAGGCGGAATTGGGCCAGTTGAACGGACATGTGGAAGAGATGTATTCCGGCCACAAAATCGTCAAGGCGTACGGACAAGAGGAAAATTCGGTCGCCAAGTTCGACGGGATTAACGAGCGATTGTACGAGTCGGGTTGGAAAGCGCAGTTCGTGTCGGGGAACATCATGCCGCTTATGAGCATGGTCAGCAACGTCGGCTACGTGTTCATCAGCGTCGTCGGCGGTATCATGGTGGCGAAAGGCTCGATCACGATCGGGAACATTCAGGCGTTCATCCAATATGCCCGGCAGTTCTCGATGCCGCTCGTGCAGACGGCGAACATCGCGAACGTGATCCAATCGACGATCGCTTCGGCTGAGCGCGTGTTCGAGCTGCTGGACGAGGCGGAGGAAATACCGGAAGCGTCGGCGGATCGGGCGGTCATCTTGGCTTTACCGCGCGGCGACGTGGCCATGCATGGCGTAAACTTCGGGTACAAGGAAGACGCGATGCTGATCGAGAACATGGACATCGACGTTCGCAGCGGCCAGACGGTCGCGATCGTCGGTCCGACGGGGGCCGGGAAGACGACGCTCGTCAACCTGCTCATGCGCTTCTACGAAGTGAACGGAGGCAGCATCACGATCGACGGAGCGGACATTACCCGAATGAAGCGGGGGCATCTGCGCAGCTTGTTCGGCATGGTGCTGCAGGATACGTGGCTGTTCAACGGAACGATCCGCGACAACATCGCCTACGGCCGCATCGGGGCGACCGAGGGGGAGATCGTCGAAGCGGCCAGGGCCGCGCATGCGGACCATTTTATCCGCACGCTGCCGGAGGGGTACGACACGGTGCTTAATGAAGAGGCGTCCAATCTGTCGCAAGGGCAGAAACAGCTGCTGACGATCGCGCGGGCCATTCTTGCCGATCCGGCCATCCTGATTCTCGACGAGGCGACGAGCAGCGTCGACACGCGGACCGAGGTCCACATCCAGAAGGCGATGCACGAGCTGATGAAGGGCAGAACGAGCTTCGTCATCGCGCACCGTCTGTCCACGATCCGGGACGCCGACCTCATTCTCGTCATGAACCACGGCAGCATTATCGAGAAGGGCACGCACGCCGAGCTGCTGTCCCAGGGCGGCTTCTACGCCGACCTGTACTACAGCCAGTTTACCGGCGGCAGCGCCAAAGCCAGCGTGGGATGATTCGAAGACTCGCTGGCCGGGGACATCGCGAATAGCGTTCGTCAATTCGGGGCCTTTTGCCGATATCCCATTGGGTCAGGAGTGTGGGAGGAGCCGTCCAGTTGCGGCTCCTTTTCTCGGAATCCCTTCGGGTCAGGAGTGCGGGAGAGTTGTCGCGTGAAAGCTTCGATTATTTGTCTCTCGTATTTCTCGTCGGCCGGCAAGTATGTTATGATTTTGGAAGATTGTCGGGTATTTGCTATTCGAGAGGAGCAGTGAGAGGCGATATGGCAAGTTTTGAAGAAGTGGTGCGCAGCAGACGCAGTATTGGCAAAGTAAAAGGGGATCCCGTACCCCGGCAGCTGGTGGAGAAGCTGATCGAGGCGGCCGTATGGGCGCCTAATCATCATAGGACGGAACCCTGGCGGTTCATTGCGATGACCGGTGAAGGCAGGAAGACGCTCGGCGAAGCTTATGCGGATATCGCGTCCGCAGGGTGGGGCGATCTGACGGAGGAAGAACGCGCGCAGCGCCATGAAGCGGAAGTGGCGAAAGCGCTTCGTGCTCCAGTCGTTATTGCCGCCGTATGTTCGCCTTCCGACGACCCGCGAGTCATCCCGCAGGAGGAGCTAGCCGCGGCGCACGCGGCGGTACAGAACCTGCTGCTCGCGGCTCACGACAACGGGCTAGGCGCGGTATGGCGTACGGGCGCTCCGACCTATCATCCGAAGATGAAAGCGGCGTTTAAGCTCGAAGAGCGGGAAGAGCTCGTCGGCTTCGTATACATCGGCTATCCGGACATGCCTCAGCCGGCCGCAACACGAATTTCCGGCGCAGAGAAGACGACCTGGCTGGAAGAATAAACAGACGTTTATGTAAAATTGCATAAGTTGCCGCAAGGCAAGTGACGATCCTCTTAGGCAGATTGCCGCGATCAAACGCGCAGCGACTCGCCGAAGGGGATTTTTCATTTGAATCCGGAAAAAGTGACGCCTTGACAAACACCGAGAATCAGCAAGTAAGTTTGGGAACGTATCACAATACTCGTCGTTATGCTCTTTGATGTAGTTGATCGATAAAACTTGCGTATAATCAAACTTTCCATTGATTCCTTATAAAGGGTTGTGTTTAATTATGGAAGTAGAGTTGTGTTTCTACTTTTCGAGCGAAAGATGTTTGTTTAATGACTGCTTATAGGGTATTGGTGATTCTTACTTAACCGAATACCGGGTGTAGTCCTTATTGACTATAACCCGACTTTTTGGCTTATCGCCGCGAAACAGCCGCTTCTTAGGAGGTTGCTTGTTCGCGTTATTTTTATGTCCAAAAACTGTTTTGCTAACAAACGATTGGAGGGCTTCATAATGAGCGAAATAATAAACGAAACTCTAACACAGGTTTTGAGTAAAGTGCTTGGTTCAAAAATAATCCACGTTGATTTCCAAACCGAGCAATTACATGGCGGTACATTGGGGGACGTGCAGCTTGTAACGGGCAATGCCACTACCGCTGACGGTAGGGAAATCCCCTTTAAAATCGTTTCAAAAACGCAGAAGAAATGGGAGCGCTACGGCGATCCCGATTCATGGCGTAGGGAGTATGATTTGTATAAATCCAATTTTGGCGCTCTATTTTCCGAAGGATTCCGTTGGCCTGAATGTTATCACGTTGAAATGAACGAAGAAGCAACTGAAACGCGCATATGGATGGAATATATCGAGGGCATATCGGGCTTAGACTTGACTGGCGATATGTATGAACGTGCAGCCGAGGAATTAGGACGATTCCAAGGTAAGTTGTATGGCGAACTGCCAGCTTTTTTGCAGGACCTGACCAACTTGAGCGAAGTGGAGTATATGAAGAACTTCTATCTTCGATATCGTTCATGGGAAAGAGTGTACGACTATTTACGCTCCGACGATTGCGAAATTCCGAAGCACCTCTGTAAAATGCTCATAGACATTGATGAAAGCGCAGATGAAATATTCAACCGTATCGAAAAGCCGCCCATCGTGCTGTGCCACAAGGATTTTTGGGTGGCGAACCTATTCGATTCAAACGGTAAAACCATAGTCATCGACTGGGATACTGCCGGGTGGGGCTATTTAGGTGAAGACTTGGCAAGCCTTATCGCGGACGAAGCCGATGTTGAACATATGGTTGAATACTACCGCAGATGTATCCCGGCGTATTACAAGGGCTTTTCGGAATATGCGGATATTTCACGCATCACGGATAATTGTGTTTATGAGATGATTCTACTTCTGTTCGGATACCGGCTTGTCGAGTGGTATATGAACGCAGAGGAAGAAAACAAACTCGAAGAAACGGATGATGAAAAAATGCTGCACATCCATACTCTTCAAAAAATCTTTCAAATCCGCCGAGAGGACGCCCACTTCAAGCGACGTTGGGGCTAAGTGGGTGGTGAATCGGCGACTGCTGCGGATTACCTTCCAAGGGCCTATGTATTTCATTCATATTAGGGTAAAATGAAGTGAGATACGGGAACATATGTGCGTGGGTTGAAGGAGGTGAGATCATGGCAGAAACCACCTACAAAACGTTTCAGATGTGGATCAAGCCAAGCCACCGCTTATTCTCCTACCTCGAGCAAAGGTGTCAGGAAGCCAAGCATTTATATAATACGACGAACTTTTATATCCGGCAGGTGTTTACCTCCTTCCGGCAGGACAAGCCGCTTCAGCCTCTGCAGCTGGAAGTGCTGAACACCCTGCAACAATACATCGGACCCATGAATGAAAGTCAGTTTGAGGCGTATTGTTCAAGACTTGACAGGGAACAACGCAAGCCCGCAGAAGAGCGCAGGGATG